>NZ_JAGYGS010000089.1:0-8162 GCF_018991185.1 Lactiplantibacillus sp. 7.2.4 | reverse complement strand
CCTGCCAAATCTTCGATTGCCCAACAGGCAGTATCATTATTAAGGTCGGTTTTCCATACGGAAAAGCACTTAGTATATCATACTCAAGAAGAAAAAGCCGCAGAGCGAAGGAAAAGAATCAGGCTATTATTAGATTCATTTTATGACTACATTAGTCAGGGCTGGTGGCCCCTAGGCAAATTAAAGAATGCCATTCAAAACGCGTTAGCGTTAAAGTCACGAGTCTATCGGATTTTTGAAAATGGCCAAGTTCCATTGACCAATAATCCAGTGGAACAGGCCATTCGGCCATCAACGTTAATTCGTAAAAATAGTCTTTTTGCGAAAAGCATTCGTGGCGCCCAGGCTAGTGCCATATATTACACGATAGTCGGCACAGCTAAAATGAATCATTTGAACATCTATAAATACTTCAAGTATCTGTTTGATCACTTACCGAATCGTGAAAACAAAGATCTTGAGGGCTTTTTGCCATGGGCAAAAGAGGCCCAGGCTCAATGTCATATTTAAAATAAGCAAGCGTCATGCGTAACATCAAAACCGATGTCGTGCATGACGCTTTTTTTCAATACGTGTTGTTATTCGGTACTTACGCAAAAACTTACTATCTGGGGGCTATAATTTATAAAATCAATTGTCTGCCGACAAGCGTTCAATTAATGCTTGTTGCTGTGGAAACATCTTTTTTAATTGCTCCTTTTTCGGAATCAAAATTTCATTCGAAGATGATGACGGTAACGTGACACTAATTTGAGAAAATCCAGTTGCTCTCTTCACACTTTCCATTGCAATAAAAGTATTAGGCTCTACATAAAAGCCGTGAACTTCATCATTATCCTTATTCAAACCTAGTTTAACCAAGTGATAATGACCATCTTGAGTAAAGTAATGCACATTAACCGGATCACCATATGAATACATTAGTGACTTACCGTACTTTACCATATGCAAATGTGATGGGTGTTCATGGTCAATTGTCGTATACATAACAAGTTCCCCTGGACGATAACCCTTATTTACACTATAAGATGGATAAAAGTTTTTGAAGATTTTTTCTTGTCTTTGTTGATCTTCTGGAGATAATTGCGGTGCCGGCTTAGCAGGCCCCTGTGTTTCAACTTCACCTTTACCACTTATTAAAGCATTAAATGCTTCGATAATTGTTGATGAGAAACCAATGGAGCGATCTGCAATAACACTAGGGATATTTAACTGCCCCTTATTAATTGTTATATAACGGCTACTCTTATTGCCTGCAACTAATTGCATACTTGGCGCCTTAATCATTCGATTTTGTGGGCCAATTCCTAATTCTAAGACAAGAATTTTTTTGTCTTGATAATTATTTAAAAAGTTCTCAAAGCCGTTGACCTGTGTTTGGTCCATACTAAATACAGGACCTGGAATATTAAGTGATAGTTTCTCTCCACAAGTTGCGCATGTTGGTAAATCATCTTCTGTTAATGTACCAGTTTGGTCTTTTTTATAAATTTCATGAAGGGTTGACTTCAAATCAACAAGTGGGTGTTCTTTAGGGTGTTTAGAGCAGATGCCAGTCTGCCAATTTCCTTCCACTTCGAGAAGATGATCAAATTCAGCTAACGCAAAATGGTGATCGATATTCGATGTCCAGATGAAATAAGGCTTGTTACCAATCACCTGTCGTAATTTATCCATTAATTCACCAGGATAGTAATTATAATTATAGTATTCTGCAATTCGTGCATAAACTCGCCATTTATCAAGTTCATTGGGATAATTATAGTTAAGTGCTCCTAATAAATTTGGTAAATTATATTTCTCTACTAAGTCACCCAGAACCGTTGACAATTTACTGTCCTTTGCAAATAAGTTTAGTCCCTCAGAAATTGAAAAACCGTTACTAGCAGTTACTAAAAGAGCATCAGCATCACTTAACCATTGTTGAGCTGTTTTTACCGTGTTAGTCATTTTGTCCTCCTTTGATTAATTCAGAAATATTTTGTAAAGCCCTAGCCGTATCACTATTAATCAACAGTGAACGATCTTTTATTGCTGGATTTGTTAAGACATCACGAGGATTGAAATTAATATAGAATGACTGTGGCATGTAGTTGGTCATTTCCCAGAATGGCTCTTGTATAAACATTGGTGTCATCCGACCAACCCCAATTTCAATGAAAAGTATCTTCTTTAACTGGTATTTGCCTAGAAACTGATTTGCTTTTTCGTATTCTTCATAGTATTTCTTATCTTCAAGAAATTCCGGACCACGTACCCATGGGATAAGGGGAGTACCATCAACTTCACTTTTAGGAATTAATTCAGTTGGAAGACGATTATCAACGATTTTAGGTATTAATTCATCTAAATAACCATCGATAGGATACAAATTTTTATCTGTTAATGTATTTTTACTCTGAAAGAATCCCCATGATCCTTGGATTTCACTGACATGTTCTTCTGGGAAGAATTTTTTGAACAACATATCTTGATTGCTTGTAATAATATGGTAAGGCTTATTGTCAATGATTGTCTTTAGATAATCATATACCCTATTTTGAGGTGGAATGGTTGAAACCATTTTTAACATTTTTAATAAATAAGCCCATCGCTCTTCTTGAGATTCAAAACGGTTATAGAATCCTTTAAAAATACCTTCAAAGTGATATTTTTGGTAAAAGTCACTCATGTACTTCATAAATAATGGACTAGCTTCATACCAAAAATCCATTCCCGCGGCATTTGACATTCCTGAACCAGCTCCAATTAAAATTGCATCTGCATCATTAATTCGAGCTACTACATTTTCAAGTCTATTCATTTTATTCCTCCTTATTGAATACTATGTCCATTTTTGAACATAATGTAGTTAAATGATATGATTAGGCAGATTGTAAAATTTAAGTTGAACATTTAAGTGGACAGAAAAACCCATCAAGGTCTTTAATGGTGTTACCACACAATCCATTAGAAAGAAGGACCTTAACCGTGTTGTCATTGAAACGCTTCATAATGAAGGACGTTCCTTGCGATACATCGCTAACTACTTAGACTTTAGTAAGACCACCATCTTTAACGAACTTCACCGGCTAAATAGTGAGTACCAGGCTGGGCTAGCGCAAACTGACTTTGAACGAAAGGTTAGTCAACGGGGGCGGAAGTCTTCGCTCACTAAAAACCTTAAACACTTGATCGAGGAAAAGATTCAAGTCCAGAAGTGGTCCCCTGAACAAGTTGCCCATGTGGTGGGGATTGCCTACAAGACGGTCTATAACTGGATTGATCAAGGATGGCTTGATATACAGTTGCCCGATTTGCCTGATCATGGAATTCGTCGTCATCATGCTAAAGAAAAGCGTGGTACGTTCAATCACGGCCGCTCCATTGAGGAGCGGCCTCATAAAGTCGAAACTCGCCAGGAATTCGGCCACTTTGAAGCTGATACCGTACTTTCTGGTAAACGTAAAGGTCAAGCTGTGGCTACTTTTGTGGAGCGTAAAAGTCGCCTGACAATTGTTAAACGGCTCCATGGTCGCGACAGTCAGTCCATGACTCAAGCCGTACTTGAACTAGCTAGTCAACTTCAAGACAAGCTCAAGACGCTTACTGTGTATCATGGTAAAGAGTTCGCTAACTACCAGACAATTGAACAGCTAACAGGTACTCAGGTTTATTTTGCCCATGCTTATTCACCACATGAACGCGGTAGTAATGAGAACCGTAACCGAGTTTTGCGACGGTTTATTCCCAAGGGACAAGCCATTGAAGAACTAAGTGATTACCAACTGGTTCAAATCAATTGGTATCTGAATTCACGGCCACTTAAATGTCTTAATTGGCATACACCAATCGAGATCTTCTTGCTTAATCTACGTCACTAAATTCGTTCAAGTTATTTCTTGCAATCTACCATTAATTATAATTGCTTATATATTTGAAGTGAATAACATTTTTCCGAGGCTGTTCATTTATGGACACCGTTATGAAATTGTCAATAATAAAATATAGTAATTAATAATCTGTAAAGGGATCGTGAAGTTAGTAATGAAAAATTCAAATCGAATAGACAGGCGAACAATATATACAGTCAATGTAATTAAAGATAGTTTCTTGGAGCTAATCCAGGATAAACCATACTTAAAAATATCAATAAAAGAGATTTGTAAAGTTGCTGACATAAGTCGCTCAACTTTTTATTTACATTTTAAATCGATTAATGATGTTTTGAACGCTATTCTTGATGATGCAAGCAAGATGACCTCACCAGATTATCTTAAGATCAGTAATTTTAGCATTGATTATCTTAAAGAAAACGAATCTTTGATACCGGCCTGCCAAAGGGTAGGTTCAAGTGAAAAATATCGTAAATTACTTCTGGACCCTGAATTGACAGAATACATCGTCGGGCGAATTATGATCCGTGAGCGCAACCGAGTAGTTCCTGCAATTCAAGAAAAGACTGGATTATCCAAGGAAGACGCAGAAACATTGTTTTTATACACTCTCCATGGTTCTTTTGCGGTTAATCGTGCTAACCAGTTTAGAAAAAATAATAAATGGTATCATGATGTACAGCTTATTAACAATTTTACCTTAAACGGTTACAATGCTCTTAATTAAAACAATCCTTAATAATCTAGATAATAACTTTTCTTTCACTAAATATAAGATGTACTACTTCTTAACATGCTTTAAATCTTGTATTAAATGAAAAATAACGTTTTTTAACGTAAAATAGCCTGTTATAACGACCATAAATGCCGTTATAGCAGGCTATTAGACTCTATCTAGTGCTGACTAAAGATTCGAACCTTCAACCTTATCCTTACACCTTTCATAAATAAAAACACCCAGTTGTTATACTGGATGTTTTCTTTATATGGCAAACATTTTGGCAAACAAACATGTTATTTTTAATGAGTTAGTCAAGTTTTAACACTGCCAAAATGCCGATATATCGCGCTTCCAACTCTATCTTACATTACAATCCTATTCCCACTCGATAGTAGATGGTAAACCTCTGGGCGTATAATTTTAGTTAACCTCAAATTATTTTACTATGAGTATAGTGCTGAACAATGGGTATAATAGCTAGGGTTCCTCACGATATTGATAAAGATGCATTTAATCAAGAGTTAATCAGATTTAGAATTATAACGTAATACGCATGGTGCTAGTTAATTTTTAACCAGGTACCAATAAAAAGACATTGTTTTAGACGTGTTTGAAAACCCATGTATGATCGTGCAGAATTTTGCTCGATATTAAATGAACAACATAATTGTGAAAATACATCCTCTATCCTACGCCGTTGGTGTTTTAATAAGCTCTCATCACCTGAACATTGTTTCATATTTTTACGATATGGTGTCCAAAAACAGATGTCTATTCGTTTTAAGAGGATGTCTAAAATCTTTTAAGTAATAGTGCTAAAAACGCCAAAACGACCATTTGCAGATTGGTGGTTAATTGACGCTCACAATTTTCCAAAGTCGCCGACAATTCTATAATCAACTAAAGGATCGTTCTACTACTCAACGTTGGGGCATGACTTCGAATCGATGCAACTCATTGCACTTCGCAACCTGCACGGTTGCGTTTAAATTACTTGCCACATCAAATCGAAAATTAACGTCTGAATGGTAGATTGTAAAATTAATCCGAACGCTGTTCGGACAAAAAAGATCAGCTTCCTTTAAAATGGTGTTTACCACAAACCCATCTTTTAGGAGCTGATCTTTTGTCTAGTATAACCTATTCCGAACGAATTAAAATCGAAACCTTTTGTGAACTAGGGCTGTCCAATATCCAAATGGGCGTTCGGCTGAACCGATCACCGTCAACAATTTCTTATGAATTATCTCGATGTCAACCTTATCAGGCTGAATTAGCACAAACAGATGCCGAATACAAGCGATCACGATGTGGTCGGAAAACTAAGCTGAGCGATGAGTTAAAGCAAAAAATTCTCAACCATTTACGTCTAAGCTGGTCATCAGGAATGATTGCTCACGAATTTAAACTAGCTACTAAATCTATTTATAATTGGCTAAATCAGGGGAGAATTGGTTTCTCCTTGAATGATCTACCTGAACATGGCGTACGCCAACGGCGTAACGTTGACCAACGATCCAAATATAATCAATCTTTGGGGCGATCAATTGAACAGCGTCCCATGATGATTAATCAACGTAATCGCATCGGCGATTTTGAACTAGATATAGTCGTTGGTCCTCGTGGGCATAGTAAGGCAGTTTTATTAACTTTAATCGATCGGAAATCACGGTTCCTTTGGGCATACCGGTTAAAAGATCGGACGACAGCGACTGTTAATGAAGCACTAACTAAGTTCCTAACCACTTTTAATGGTCCGGTGCACAGCTTTACTGTGGACCGTGGCACTGAGTTTAGTGGGCTAGTATCACTTGAATCACAATATGGTATTAAGACCTATTACTGCCATGCTTATACTCCAGCTGAACGTGGTAGTAATGAACGCTTTAATCGGAATTGACGTTATTTTTATCCTAAAGGGACTCGTTTTGAGCACATTAGTGCTCAAGATTTAACGACGACGTTACTCCAAATTAACCAGCGACCGCTTAAAATACTCGACTGGCAAACACCGTATCAGGTTATGCTGACAAATTTGTCCAAAAATTCGGATTAAATTTGCAATCTACCAATCCTACAAAATTGGCACAACCAAAAAGCCACTCATCTCATCACGAGGTTGAAGTGAACCCCCGAGATTGGACAACAATCTCGGGGGTTTTATTATGACTAAATTTAATTTAGAGTTACGAATTTCTATTGTGACACAATATTTAACGGGTATTAGTTCCATTCAATTGGCCAGAAAATACCATATTGCCAACAATGAAACGATTCTCCTATGGGTTCATCGCTTTAATCGTTTTGGCATTGCAGGATTAAAACCGAGACCTATGAACTTGGAATACTCTAGTGAGTTCAAGATAGAAGTATTAAACTGGAAACAACAGCACCAAGCTTCGCTTTCAGAAACAGCACTACACTTCAATCTCTCTTCACCAAGTACTATCTGGCAATGGCAAAGAAAGTTTGATTTAAAGGGACTCAGTGGCCTAAATAGAGTGAGAGGAGATTCAAAGACTATGGCTAAGCATAAGTATAAAAAAGTAACCAAACCCACAACAGCACAAATTCAAGCACGCCACGATAAAGATGAGTTAAAGCAACTCAAGCAAGAAAATAAGATGTTAAGAATCGAGAATGAATTCCTAAAAAAACTCGATGCCTTAGATCACGAAAAATCAGCTCACGCGAAACCGTGACCTTAATTGATGATCTGAGGCGAGTCTTCAAAACGTCGATTAGTTTTATCCTCAAAGCCGTTAAGATACCACGTAGCACGTACTATTACACTAAGCACAGCCAGGGACGAAAATATGATGATGACCAGGTTATCCAAGCCATTGATGAAATTCGCCAAACAGATGCCAAGTATACTCAAAAATACGGTTACCGTCGCATAACGTTAGTTATGCATGAACAGGGATTTAAAGTTAATCACAAACGCGTCCTCCGAATTATGAAGGAACAAGGCTGGACATGTCAGGCCTTTAATAAGCAAACTCGTAAATATAACTCATACAAAGGAGTTGTTGGTAGAATCGCCAAAAACAAGTTACACCGGCGATTCAAGACAGATCGACCATATCAAAAACTTGTCGCCGACGTTAGTGAATTTCGATACGGTCAGATGAGTCAAAGTGAACGAATCTATTTAGAGCCCATCATGGATTTATTTTCGGGTGAAATTTTGGCATTTAACATTAGTGCACATCCAACTCTTGAGTTTGCGTTGAAGCCACTAAAAGAAGCATTAGATGGACTACCTGAGCTTCCTTATCGAACAACGGTACACACAGATCAAGGATTTCAGTACCAACATAAGCAGTGGCAAAAAACGCTTAAAACTCATCATACCTTTCAGAGTATGTCCCGTAAGGCGACTTGCTTAGAACCTGTCTAATATCTAAAAAATCTGATATAGTTTTATTAAAAAGTGAGTTTTAGCCATGAAAAACTATCCAAGCAATATTACCCGCAAACAATTTGAACAGATTCGACCAGAGCTAGAAAGTTTTCGAAAACAAACTAGGCCCCGAAAATATGACCTCTACGAGGTCTTCTGT
>NZ_JAGYGS010000088.1:0-8483 GCF_018991185.1 Lactiplantibacillus sp. 7.2.4 | reverse complement strand
TTTGCCAAGGATCAGCAAGCATTTCATCAATTGGTTTTAATACTTTCTTTTCGTCCATCTTAATTACTCCTAACATCAAAATAATGCTTTCAGTTTAAATTCACAGATCTTACAGCACCGTTATTCAAAATTTGTTACCAAGCTTATAAAGATTCTCTGCACAAAGCAATTAAAAAATTTTGGCTTAAAACAGCGTAATCTGCAACACTTTTTAAATATTTAAAACATAACAATCCTAGTTAGGTGCAAACATAAATTGAATTAAAAATACATTCAATTCAATAACGAGAAAAATTGATTTTATGGCTATCAGCAGACAGAGTGAAACGAGGTCAATGCGCACTTACACGTCATCTAAAATGACGTTGTGCTAAAATCTAAAAAATCTGTATCAGAAGTCGCTGTAAGCGACAACTAAAAGCAAACCCATTTAACCAAAATCAATTTGGTCTAACATGGTTTCAGTACTTGCTTGGTCTAAGCCTAAATAAGCTAAAGTCATCGCTTCACTTGAATGATTTAATAAGTGCATGACCAAACCAATATTGTAATTAGATTGTGTGTAAACACGATAAGCTCCAGTTTTGCGCATAGTGTGCGTACCAAGATAATTGATACTTAAAAGATCGCCGACTTTGCTCATGATTTTGTAGAACTGTTTTTCTGTGATATGTCGTTCTGGGTGTTGGATGGAAGGAAAGAGTCATTCAGATTGTAACTTATGATCAAGCAGCCATTGACGATACAACAAGAGGTCTGTTTGAACCGGTTTAAGATACAGCGTATTAGATTTACCAGTTTTTTTATCATGAATAAACGCATTTTGTTTAATGGAACCGTCCGGATTAAAGATATCGTTTTGTTTTAGGCACATGACGTCACTGACTCTTAGTAGCGTAGCTTTACCAACTTGAAAAATTGTATAGTTACGACGGCCAGCTTTAAAATTATTGAGTAACGTATCTTGAACTTCCTTGAGAATATTTGAATCTTTGATTGGTAAGACAACTTGTTGCATAGTCTTTTCTCCTTTTCTTGAGATATTAAAGCAGTTATGTTATTATTTTTGTAAGGAAAAAGTAAGGAGATGATATTGTGAGTGCAGGTAATGTAACTAAGGTTAGCTCGAAGATCACAAGTAAAAATCAGATTACAATTCCTAAAACAGTACGTGAACTGTTAAAAGTTCGGTCTACTGACACAATTGAATGGCAGATTGAACCAAATGGTAAAGTAATGATTGTTCGTAGTAAACCGGATCTATGGCAACTTGTTGATGAACAAGAAAAAAAGTTTGGAAATCTCAGTACGATAGAAGTTGATTGGGGTAAAGACGTAGAAAGCGAAGACTTTGATTAATGAAATTAAAACAAGGCGCTATTTTATGGATTAATTTAGATCCGGCTAAAGGCACTGAAACTAAGAAAAAGCGACCGTGTTTAGTTGTAAGCAACGATCACTATAATCGCTATTTTAATACGGTGCTAGTTGTGCCAATCAGTACCTCTGACAAATATCGTACCCAAGAAAAGTATGCTAAATCGCCGTTATTTATCAGGATAGATAACGGGAAAATTCACGGGACAGCGTTATTGCAACATGTCCGTGCTGTCGATCCAACAAAACGATCAGATGGCGAAGTTGTGGCCACTTTATCTCAGCAAGAAATTAGTTCGATTAGTACAAAGGTCCAACAATTTTTTTAAAAAACAGATGTTATTTATTGATAAAAACAAAAAATAGCCCCCAATATCTACATTATAGATATTAGGGGTTATTTTAACAATGTTTTTGAGGGGTTATTTGATAGTTATAGACCCTATATATTCATAGCCCCTTTCTGTTTGGTGTTAAAGTATTAGTCATCGATGTCATGCACTATCTTGTTTAGCTCCGTTTTGATGGAACTGGAAATATTTTCTAAATTGAAATGATTATATATTTCTTTATCCTTAAGCATCTTTTTTTGTGCCTTATTTAATTTACACTCATTGTTACCCACTACCCATTCATCCTTTGTACGTATAAAGGGGTTTTGCGCACTTTCCTTTAACGCGTTTTGAACATCTTCATAAGGTAAATAAAATTCAATTGTAGATTTATTTAATTGGTAGATTGTAAAATTAATCCGAACGCCCATTTGGATATTGGACAGCCCTAGTTCACAAAAGGTTTCGATTTTAATTCGTTCGGAATAGGTTATACTAGACAAAAGATCAGCTCCTAAAAGATGGGTTTGTGGTAAACACCATTTTAAAGGAAGCTGATCTTTTTTGTCCGAACAGCGTTCGGATTAATTTTACAATCTACCTTAAAACTAAAACTCTCCACGATAGAATTATATCATATGTTGAGAGACGTGTTCTAAGCCCTCGTTCAGTGTTGAAATGGTATAATCTATCATAGTGAACATTCAAAAACGTTAGGAGAACGATTCATGAACAACAATGAACGATTATATAAAATATCTGAAATAGCTGATATTGCAAAGGTTAACAAAACTAAAGTGTGGCGGTACATTCGTGATAATAACATTTCAGAACGTTCAATGAAAGGAAACGCGAAACTATATTCCGAACACACTAAAGACGTTATTATAAAGGCGTTTTCAAGTGAATCCGTTCACCTTGCAACTGAAACGAAAGCAGATACGTCACGAATATTGCTTGAACAAATAGACATTTTGAAGGGCGAACTTGAACGAAAGAACGATCAATTAGATAAAATGCAGTCATTACTTGACCAGCAACAACAACTCAACTTGTCTACCAACCGTCAAAATGAAAAGCTACTCGATACCACTACGAACAACACCCCTTCACAGGACGATAGGCCTCTGCAAAACGACGATACAGACGTTTTAAAACCTACCGAGGGTAATTATGAGGGGAAAGAAACTAAGACGCCTAAAAAGGGGTTATTCGGCTGGCTGAGACGTTAAAAATACCCCTTTGTCATATTATCGGCAAAGGGGTATAATACTGTTTGTAACTAAATTAAATAGACAAAAAAATTCCCTCGGGGGCTAAGCCGGGGGAACACGTAAATCATTCAAGGTTATGTGTTCATTCTACCTACTATTGTAAGATTTTTCAAGTAGGTAGAGTTGAATTTTTCTGGATCACGGGGGAGCCAAGCCCCGTTACTAGAGTGGCAACATTCTAGCCAAGCCAACTAATCTTACCTTTCGGGGACTGACAGCCGGTTAGCGGAGCTAATGAAACAAGTCGACAGGTCAAGTGAGAGCCGCCGCTATAAACTCCCACTAGGAATTAATCTATACTTGTATTTAGGTTAGTTCCGAACGGTGGCCCCACGCACGGGGCGGGCGGTAAAGCAGTACGAAAGTACAGGGCTATTACGCAAGGCCAGTGATCCAAACAACTAAAAATAAATGATTGCTGGCACCTATAAAGGGTGCTTTTTTTATAGGCTAGATTAGTTAGGCTAATCTACAAGCGCAATAGTAACAATACAAGTGTTTTTACGTGACGGTGATTCGTGACGAACAACAAAAAGTTTTCTTCTTCGCAAAACAAGGGGAAAACTATATCCCGCTCAGGTTCAAGCGTTCTGAACAGCAAAGGGCAAGCGCACTAAACTGGTTTGACCTTGAGGGTTAAGAGCACGTGGTTGCGTGCAGATAGGTTAAACTAGGGTGTTATTAATTTACTAATCGTCACGTAGACCACAAAACGTTAAGAACTAACTACTAACGATAGACACACTATTAATATTATATAGTCTCAGCCTAGGCGGGTTCTAAGCCGACATGTTTCGGACAATTATACATGAAACGTCATTATCACAAAGTAACTTACATACGTAGAATAATAAACTTTCACAAGTGTAAAATACTGGTATATTAACATTTACAAATTTACTCTATTTTCACAAAGTATCGTTATCGTATGATATCGGTAAATATATAGCTTGCTATCGTTGATATAACAAGGATTTACACACTTCACAAACTTTAGCTTTTAATACTATGTGTTATGTTAACTTGATTAAATTGAGTGGTTGCGTCTATTTCTGACCATGCTATACTATACTTGTGTTCGGGATTGACACGGATTAATTCTCTAAAAGTATGTGGTTCGTCATTAATTTGACGAGCCTTTTTTGTATGCTAACATTAAATAACTACTTTAAAATACATTCTAAACTTGCTAAAGCGTCAATGATTTTACTAGCATCGGTGAAACGGGAAACAATTTCTCCTGTTTTGCGGGTTGCAAAAAATTCCATTGGTAACTCAAAAATATGACGAATGTAGCCTAAAATAATTTCAATTGATAATCGTTGGCCTAGAACAGCTAGTAAAAAGTTTTGAGCATAAGTAAAGATTGATTGGAATATATAAAAGATAATTAAGCCTAGGGCAATTATTGCTAGGGTACTATGCATATTGTTAGGAATATAAGTATCAATGATTGTTTGTAAAAAATAAGAACCGGCAATACTAATGATTGTAATTAGTAAAGCGGCTAAAATAATATTTCCAACCAGTTTTTTTTGTTTAATCATGCTGGGGAAAAAAGAAAATAAAGAGCTTTTCTCTTGTTTTATTGGTTGATAAGTGGGCTTAGGAGCCATGAATAAAGCAACACCAGACCATTCCTGAGAAAATTGCTTTTTTCGCATTTTAATAACGCCCACAGTTGGATCAGGATCGGCAATGATTAATTGATCCTTTTTAACTTTTAACACGACATAGTAATGCAACAAGCCTCCAGGTTTTACGACATGAGCGATAAATGGTAAAGGCAAGTCCATAATATCAAATAAGGTCATATCGGCTTTAATGGCCTTAGTTTCAAGCTTGAGCTTTTCAGCTGTCCTCACTAAACCCAGCGCAGTAGTTCCTTTTGTATTAGTTTTAGCAAGATTTCTTAGATAGGCTAAGGAGACATTAGATCCAAAATGTTTTAAGATCATTGCTAGGCAAGCAACACCGCAATCTGATTCATCGATTTGAGAGATGTAACAATTTAAGAAATTATGTAAATTCATAATTTTAATTCTCCAGATTTTTAATAATATTTAACTATAGCAACTGTTTGCATGTTTAGAAAATTACTATTTTTTTACCAATGGGTTATTATCGGTTAGTGTTGGCATTAAAATTGCAAAGCCAACGATCAAATACAAAATTATAACAAAACCAGAGCTTTTAAGTGAGGCATTGTTGTTGGTTTGTATTCCCCAAAGAGCGGTTACTATAAAATCAATGCAAAAGTGACATACTATTGGAAATAATAAGTTTCTGGTTCTAACAAAAAGGCAGGCAAATAAAAAACCCATTGCCATCGTTTGACAAACTTGAACTATAGTCAAGGAAAGACTTTGCGAATATAAATTAAGAAAATGTTCTAATCCAAATAGTACACTTGAAATCACCAGCGGGAACAAAATACGAGAGAGTTGGCTTTTAGAATTCCGAAACAACTTAAATAACGTAACAAGAATTATTCCCCGAAAAAGATATTCTTCCGTTATACTAGCAATTAATCCAATTACGAATGCAGATAAAAAATTTTCTTTATTCATCAAGCCAATTGCGATTAATATAATTGCAAGCATAAAAATGAGCTTTTGTTGCTCTTTATTTAGTTTTATAGAAAAAGGAATCTTTTGTTTTGTTAATGCAGAATTTAAAACGATTAGTAAGCTAAAAAATAAGCATTTATCCAAAAATAAAAAAACTAGATTATTGTATTCACCACCCCATCTTAAAAAATTGATGATAAGAAGTTCAAATAATAGTTCGAAGAACACAACTAAAAAAAGCCGTAACACAAGTTCTTTGCTCCTCACTAAAGTCATCTCCATATATAAAAATTTAGAGAACCCAAAATCGAATATATGATTTTGGGTTCTCTCTATAAGTCTCAAAAAACTGAGGAAATATATATTCAGCCTCATACAGGGCTCATGTAAAGTGCACTAATATGCTTATAAATGAATAAGCTTTTAGAAAAATCCATGGAAAAATCCGTTAGCGAAATCTGCCGCGCCTTGCATAGCCCTGTTGTTTCTACGAATAGCAGCAGCATTATATGCATGATACCCACCTAAAATTTTTTCAAGACTATTATCTGATAAATTTATATAGTTACTTTTCATAAATGCAAATACCTCTCCTTAAGTTTATTTAAATAGTGACCATAGCTCTAAGGCGTTTCTAGCGACTTTTCCCCATTTATAACCAGCTTTATAGTCACCTCTAGAACCACCAAGAATGTTTTGTAAATGTTCATTATGTAAGAGTTGAAAACTATCTTTAAAAAAAGTCTTATTCATAACTTCACCCCCTAACATCATTAATTTGCTTAATATATTTTTTCTTTTAAAATAGACATTAAGTATACTTAAAAATATATCCAAGTAATGATTAAAATCAAGCTTACAATTGAAGCAATATAAGAAGCTTTTATTTTAAGACAAATGATTTAATAACAAAATTGGGAAAAAGATAGATTATTTATGCGGAGAGTTATTTTTTAAGAAAAAGAGATTTAGGCTTTAAAAATATAATTGTTACAATACCTAAAGAGGTAAGAATAATTAAAAAAAGTCGACCCAATAAAAATCCTAATAGAGTAGTCCTATTAAAATGAACTAGGTATTCAGAGGAATGTAATAATTGGATATTAAGAACGATAAAAGCCATGAGTATAGAAAAGAAGGTTATAGAACAAATTAGAAAGTATAACTTATTTTTAAATAGAAACCGAGGTGAAAAATGATTAAAAAAGGCAATAATATTGATGATAAAGAGGATGGGAACCGTAGGTACAAGTACTTCTTTAAAATCAAAGGTGTCAAAAATCATACTGAAACAAAGAAACACATTAGCATAATAAAAAAATATTGATGATTTCCTCGAAAAAACTAAATAATTATTCTAAATAGAATATCTGTCTAACATTTTTTCATCTCTAAGTAAATAATCAAGTGAGACTTCATATATATCACTAATTTTCACCAAGGTATCAATATCAGGTAAACTACGCGAATTTTCCCAACCAGAGATAGTTTTTCTAGAAATACATAATATTTTTGCAACTTGCTGCTGAGTTAGATGTTTTTTATTCCTACAGAGTTTCAATTTATTTGGTAAATTCATTATGAGATAGGGCTCCTTCATAAACATTTATATATACTTACTATTTTTAAAGAAATAACATTAACCTAATTTAAACTCTTTTCAATCAAAGTGACTACCTTACTGATGATACACAGCTTATAAGTTCTCTAATAGTTTTAGGCATGATTTCAATTCCCCTTTCGGAGATCAGCGAGAAATTCTTGTCTTGCTTGATCCCTGATCTTTTGATCATGTTCAGCTTGTTTTTCAGCCAATACTTGTTTTTCAGTTGTTCCTAAAGGCAAGCATTTAACTTTGTCAATTGCACGCCACTTTTCTTTATCTGATAATTCATCATTGTGCTGAATGTTAAAGAGTTTTTGACGCTCATCTTGAAATTTGCCTTGAGAAAAATCATTTGCGTCCTTTCTTTCAGGTTTCCAAGTAAAAGAATAACCGATAACTGGTTTTCCTCTGCCTTTACCATATTTTTTTCTAATCGTTAGCCCTCTAAAAAGCGGGGTTAATTCTTCTCTAATTGGCTTAATAACCTTTTTGTCAACATTTGAAGGACTATTCCAATAACTTTTAGGTATATCAAGCAATTCAAAAAAATCTTCTTTAGAGAAATAAGAATAGCCAGTAGTTCGAAATTGCTTAATTAGACGAAACATTGTTTTGGCGTAACTGCTTTTTAAATTTCTAAATTCTGTTAGGGCATAACGAACCCAACTTTCTAAATCGTTTAGCAAGTGCAATGCTTTGGGATAAATCTGAATATCAACATAAGGTTCTTCAGCTTCACCTTTAATTTCAAATTCAGTAAACATAACAAAAAATTCACGATTTAAGCCACTCTTACTTCTACGGCCAAACCTAAGGCTGAGGATTTTTTGGTATGTATTTTCAATATCATCAATAAAACGTTTATTTGCGGTTGGTTTATAGTTACTAAGCTCTTTTAACTGGTCAAAAGAGAAACGAACAGTTTTATTCCCTTGATCCCGCATGCGGGAAACAATTGAAAAAAATAAATTCATCTCAATTGGGGTAAATTTTCTCAAGGGAATAGTATTCAACTCAGGATCATACTTAACTAACTCATTAGACATGATTATCACCTCAAACATATATTAAAATAACAGTACCTTTTTATCAAGTACAGAACTTATAAAGGTACTTGATAAACAGACAAAAGGTACTTGATAAACAGACAAAAGGTACTTGATAAACAGACAAAAGGTACTTGATAAACAGACAAAAGGTACTTGATAAACTTCTGTGAGCCTTGGGGGAGTAAGGCTCAAGAGGGGTCTAAAAGAGGTTTAAAAGAGGTTTATAAAAGAGGTTTAAAAGAGGCACCACTGTACGAGGCCAAAACCTAGAAGCA
>NZ_JAGYGS010000087.1:0-8680 GCF_018991185.1 Lactiplantibacillus sp. 7.2.4 | reverse complement strand
AAGAGGTTCAAGATACGTTACTCAATAACTTTAAAGCTGGCCGACGTAACTATACGATTTTTCAAGTTGGTAAAGCGACGCTACTGCGAGTGAGTGACGTTATGGGTTTAAAACAGACCGATATTTTTAATCTGGACGGTTCTATTAAACAAAATGCGTTCATTCATGATCGAAAAACTGGTAAGCCTAATACCTTGTACCTTAAACCAGTTCAAACAGAACTCTTATTGTATCGTCAATGGCTGCTTGATCATAAACTAGCATCTGAATGGCTCTTTCCTTCCATTCAACACCCCGAGCGACATATCACGGAAAAACAGTTCTACAAAATTATGAGCAAGGTTGGCGATCTGTTAGGAATTAATTATCTAGGTACCCATACGATGCGCAAAACCGGGGCTTATCGTGTTTACACGCAATCAAATTACAATATTGGCCTAGTCATGCACTTACTAAATCACTCAAGTGAATCAATGACTTTAGCTTATTTAGGCTTGGATCAAGCAAGTACAGAAAACATGTTGAACCAAATTGATTTTGGGTAAATTGGTTTGATTTTGTTGTCGCCAACGGCGACTTCTGATACAGGCTTTTAATGGGCCTAGCACAACATAGAATAAATTCTATGTATAAGTGCGCATTGACCTCGTTTCACTCGGCCTGCTGATAACCATAGAATCAATTTCTGCCATGGTTGAATTGACTGTATTTTTAATTCAATTTATGTTTGCACCTAACTAAGATTGCTATGTTTTAAATATTTAAAAAGTGTTGCAGATTACGCTGTTTTAAGCCAAAATTTTTTAATTGCTTTGAGCAGATAATCTTTATAAGCTTGGTAACAAATTTTGAATAACGGTGCTGTAAGATCTGTGAATTTAAACTGAAAGCATTATTTTGATGTTAGGAGTCATTAAGATGGACGAAAAGAAAGTATTAAAACCAAATTGATGAAATACTTGCTGATCCTTGGCAAGTTGATATTCAAGAATTGTTTGAAGCTTCTGTCAATGAACCTGACGAGATTAAAAAGAATTTGTATGATTCCTTATACACTTATATTTTGCAAAAAAGACAAGAAGATATTATTAATCGTCCTGGCTTCGTTATTTAGCCCTCTAAAAGCCTGCTGAGGCTTTTTATTTTTGCTTTGGTATAAATATATATAAACAGTCTCAAAATCGCTAGAAATGAGAAATAAGGCCCTTAAAAACGAATATAGCAGTTAGATTCTTGTTAAGATTCAAAGAAACTAACTGTTTGCTGTCAATGGTAGCGGACGAGCGTAGCGTGGGAGCATAAGGAATTGACAGCTCTAAACCAGTCTTAACACTGAAATGGCGAAAGCCAAAGTTTTATAGAAACTTTGCTTTCCTGCCTAACGGCGAGTGAAAAAGCGGTCAAGCTGGTTCAGCTTGGACGGGGTACGGGGCGTCAGCGCCCGAATAAACGTGGCTTGCCACACCTTTTAGGCAACGAACAGAGTGAGGCGCAAGGAGCATAGCGACTGGAGTTTAATGTGAGCCTGTTTTTTGGCTCACTCCTTTGTGTTTTTGTTTTAGATTTTGATCTTGTACAGTGGTGCCTCTTTTAAACCTCTTTTATAAACCTCTTTTAAACCTCTTTTAGACCCCTCTTGAGGCTTACTCTCCCAAGGCTTATAGAAGTTTATCAACGAGGTTTTGTCTGTTTATCAACGAGGTTTTGTCTGTTTATCAACGAGGTTTTGTCTGTTTATCAACGAGGTTTTGTCTGTTTATCAACGAGGTTTTTAATGGTGATCGTTGATAAGAAATCGTTGATTTTATATAATAGTTATGGAGGTGTGATTATGAGCAATGAACTTATAAAATATGATCCTGAACTTAATACCATTCCGTTACGTAAATTCACCCCTATTGAAATGAATCTATTTTTTTCAATTATTTCTCGTATGCGTGATAAGGGAGATCAGACAGTTAGATTTTCTTTTGAACAACTTAAAGATTTGAGCAACTATAAACCGACTGCAAATAATCGCTTTGAAGATGATATTCAAAGAACTTATGAAAAGTTAATGGGACTTCATTTTGGAAGACGTAGTAAATCTGGATTAAATAGAGAAATGTTTGTTATGTTTACTAAATTCAGAATTGTTGGTGAAGCTGATTCTCCTTATATAGACATTGAAGTATATAAAGATGCTTTGCCACTTCTTAATAATTTAGACACGTGGGTTAGATATGCTTTAGCGGAATTTAGAGATCTTCGAAGCAGTTATGCTAAAACCGCTTTTAGATTGTTAAAAGGTTTCAGAACAACCGGTTATGCTTTTTTATCAAAAGAAGATTTTTTTGAGTTACTTGATATTCCTAAAAGTTATTGGAAAAAACCGGGAGACGTTGATAGATACGTTCTTAAACCAATCAGAGAAGAATTGACCCCTCTTTTTAGAGGCCTAACGGTTAGAAAAAAATATGGTAAAGGCCGCGGGAAACCAGTGATTGGGTATTCTTTTACTTGGAAGCCTGAAAAGAAAGACGCTAACGACTTCTCACAAGGTCAATTTCAAGATGAACGTCAAAAACTCTTTAACATTCAGCATAATGGTGAATTAACAGAACAGGAAAAATGGCGCGCCATTGACAAGGTTAAGGGGCTAACTTTAGGCTCTACTGAGAAACAAGCATTGGCTGATAAACAGGCCGAGCACGATAAAAAAATAAGAGATCAAGCACGAAAAGAAGCACTTGCTGAACTTCGAAAGGGATTTGGAAATCATGCCTAAAACTATTAGAGAACTTGCTGATGAATTGAAGGTCTCTAAACAAACTATTCAATATCACTACCAAAGACTACCAGCAAAGAACCGACAAAAAGATATTCAAGGTACAAACATGATTAGTCCTACAGCTGAAAGGATTATCAAAGACAAGATAGCAAAGCCTTTGGTAGCAAATAACCAACAAACATGTAACAAAAAAGCGACAAGGACCAACAAAGAAAATAATGAGCTAGTCGCCACTCTAAGAAGAGAAGTAGCAGATTTGAAGTCTCAACGTGACAAACAACTTACTACCAAAGACCAACAAATAGAGCATCTAACAAAATTAATAGATCAGCAACAACAACTGCAATTAACAACTGTAGAAGAAAATAGAGAGTTAAAAGCCCATGCTCAAAAAACAAGTGGCTTACTTGAAACTTCTGAGCCATTTCAGAAACGACAAAATAGTACCTCAGAAGAGGACGTGTATAAAAATAAAAGCAATAAAAATTGGTGGCATTTTTGGTAATCTTGGAAGTATGGAGACCTTATGAATAGTGTTCTTATAATGTTAACTTCAAAACTGTCGGATCTTATTACTAAAACCTCTGAAGAATATGTATCAGCTAAGATGTCAGAAGCTAGTATTTTTGAGACAGGCCCTAGAAATTGAGGTGATTGGTATGAATAATGTTAAATGTTTTCGACACAAAGCTAGCTTAACTCAGGTGCAATTGGCTCAGGCTTGTGGGGTTACTAGACAAACTATTTATTTAATAGAAGTGGGAAAATATAATCCGACAATAGCACTATGTCAAAAGATTTGTCATGCTTTAAACACAGATTTGAATTCACTTTTTGGAACAAATGAATAGGAGATGATATTTATGAAAAAAGTTACTGATGAAAGATTAAAAGCTGCAAGAGTACGTTCGGATTCATTTCTCTTTTACATTCAGACATCGGTTTTAATTGTAATTGTACTTTTTGATTATGTAACTCATGGCACAAGTTATGTAATGCGGCAACCAATTTTAGGCGTACTATTTTTTACCCTGTTCCTTTCAGGTGTTAGAAGCATGCTTATTGCGAAAGACTATACCAATAAACATGGTCTGTTCACAGCTACCGTAGGTATTATTTCGGTTGACTTAGTTGGACTAGTTTGCATATTGTTAAATCTTAATACAGCTGGAACCGGTATTTTTGCCATATTATTATTGTCAGGTTCACTAATTGCATTCATTATTGCTTTTGCCATTCTAAGAAAGGGGCAAAGCTAGTGTAAAGCTAACACCGTGAGGCTTCATTAACCAATACAAGCTGTACTGCACGGCAATCGTAACGATTGAAATTCCTAATAGGACGACTAAAGATTGGCGGAGCTTTGTCCAATAAACCCGCTGACGTGAAAAACCACTGGTAAATAAGAACTGGTTAAAGTTATCCTTTAAGTCCTGATTCATTAGCAGCAATCCCGCTAACCAATAAACGAAGATTAGCCAGTAGGAATAAGCTGTAAAGTAGTCACCCTTATAGGTCGCCCAATGATGAATACTTGCGCATGTATGCAACACTACGGTTTGCATACAAGATTGTTAGACGTTACGTCTTGTCTTTTTGTGGCCTTATATTTTGCAACGTGTAGTGATTCGTCTGACTTTACAAAATTATTTACAGAATGCTTGTTTGTAACTCCTTCCCAAATCAATCCCCGAATTAAAGCACAACATGGTTATTTCATGTTTCAGCCCTTTCCTGAAACAACTTCTATTTCTATAATTCAAAATATGATAACTCAGCAATACGAACCTCAAAAAATAATTCTCACCAAGAGATTTACGGCCATTAGGGTATACCTTAATGGCCATTTCGTGTCTCACAATCTATTTAAGTTAGATATGTTCATTAGAACTGTCTAAATTAAACCCTATAACAGAGAATAATAGTGGCACAGTCTAAAATACATGATGTGTTTGAGAAAAACTTTCAAATAAGCTTTGTCCCTATATTAGGGACTATAACTATATTATAGACCCTGAAATGTCTTGTTTTTGAGATATAAAATAGTTAAAAACAGATACAGCTTTAATTTAGTGGAGTTTTTAAATCTGGAGTTATTTTTATGTTTAGAATTTGCTGCTTATAAGGCTGTTGAGGTACTACTCCGTTATTGAGAGAAGAAGGGCAAATAAACTTAACAATAGTGAACATACGGCAGATCCATATAAACCAATAGCTTTTTGGATTTCTGCTTTTTTTGAAATGAGTGGTGGTAATTTTTTCGTTAAAGTATATTTTTTAAATAACTTTTGTTCAAAAAGATGTGTTAGGACTTGTATGAATACAAATAAAAATAGTAATGCTTCAAACATGAGTGAAATACGTAAATCCTTTTTGATTATAAGTGTATAGAGCGCACTCACAACAATAAAAAATCCCACTAAAAGGCATATATAACGGAATTTTTTAATAGTAGCTGAATATTTATGATAAAAAGCAGAGGACTTATTTTGTTTTTTTAGTATTTTTTCTTTTTTTTGTGGTATAAGGTATAAGAATGCAAAAATAAAAAGTAAAAGTAAAAGTAAATACATTATGGTTTGTCCTTTCTAAGAGAGTATAAAATAGTTTGTGTAAATAAATAAAATCCTATTGAAAAGGGAATCCCTTCCCCGTATGATTAAATCGTCAAACCAAACCAAAACGGAGGGATTCCCCATGGAACAGTTTGCCAAAGATTTAACCAAAACTCTATTATCAAATGGCGATGTTAAAGAACTTTTTCGCCAACAAAATTTACGCAGGTCAAATTATAACTGTCTAATTTCTAGAATGTTAGGATAGGTGATAAAAGGGGGTACAGTTATGAATAAAAAAAAATTAAGGTGGCTATATGGTTTGGGGGCCTTAATCGTTATTGTTCTTGCTGCATCTTTTATCATTAAGGCAGTCAATGGTCATCAAAAATCAAATACTTCTAGCAGCTCTGCTAAAGTTGAACAAACAAGTAGTAAAAAAAAGACTAGTAACAGTTCTACTTCTTCTAAAAAAAGTAGTCAAACTTCCTCTAGTTCTAGTGAGGTGAGCTCTGCTTCTTCTGCTAGTTCAACAAGCAATTCTACTACAAACAGTCAAAGTAGTTCTACTTCTTCTGTTTCCAGTAGTTCTAGCAGTCAAGTACAAGCTACTAGCTCTACTAATCAACAAACAAGTTCTTCTGCACAATCAAGTAGTTCTACCCAACCAGCAGTTGGAACTGTTACTACTAGACCACAAGGTGCTTGGGTAACTACATTTGAACATAACCTCTACAATGGTTATAAGGTAACGCCTAATTACTATAAATATTATGGTAATGGACTTTGGGAAGTTTGGGTCAACGAAATTAACACTAATGATTATCCATATGTTACTGTCAATCAATATACTGGTAACTTCCATGGTTAAAATAAAAATAAGATTTAACTTAAAAGCCTCTACAATCAAGTAGAGGTTTTTTATATACCATTCCTTGTTTACATAACCTACCTTATCAACACTAACAACCGTACCAATGCTTCACGCACCCTTGTGCATTGACCCTAAATCACAAACTCGCCGCAAACCTTTAAGTTCCATTCACATATCGCCGTTTTTTCAAAATTACACAATCTATACCACTTTATTTTTTAAAATCTTCTAAGCACAAATTTTCCACTTCGTTATTCTTGACCTCTTTCGCATACCATTCTTTTGATTTTAAAAGATATTCTAATTCTATTCCTTTTGGGAAAACAAAATTTTCTTTTGTAGCAGTTTCCTTGAATTCTGAAAATATTAATCGATACTCATGTTGATCTCCATACTTGTTAGCTTTTCTTGCAAAACACTCCGCTAAATACTTCTCGTATACTTCTATGTCTTTAGTTTCGTTTATTTCGCTTAGTATTACATCTTTTTTCATATTTAAAGGCTTATCATCATAATAAACATACGTCCCTTTAAGCCCAATACTAATTTGATTTTCAATTTTTTCCAACCAATTTTGATTTTTAAATATTTCTTTAGTATTCATGCCTTGTAAATTCTTCGTCGTTAAAGATTTAATCGCATTCACGTAATCTTCATCTAAATCTGGGTCTGTGGAATTTATTTTCTTTCTCCAACACAAAAAGTTATTAGTTTTAAATCTTTGAATTCTGTCCATGCCCATCTTTGGCTTTTTAATCTCATAATTTACAAATTCTGGCGTGTTACGTCCCATAGCTTCAAATGAATCATTCAGCGAAATATTGAATATAACAGCATTTCTCTTTTCCAAATCTTCTTTTTTCCCTTTTTTGTTTAAAAGTTTATCAACTGTTGTTTCCTTTATTTTCCCTTTATCATCAAAATCATCTGAAAAAAGCACAGTAAAACTACTAATATATGTTTGTGATTTGCCATTAAGTATTTCGCCATACTTAATCATTTCATTATTGGTTAATTTGATAATACCTTCCGAATCGTCCTTTATTTTGTCCCTTCCATTATCCCGAAAATTCTCAATAGACTTTAGAAAAAAATGCCCTTTAACGAGATCATCACATTTTTGGTTGAATTTTATAAACCCTATGGCTTTCTTATTCTCATGTTTATATACTTCATCTTGTTTTTCATGTAAATTCATTCTATTACACCTTCTCAAAGTAATTATTTAATCAACTGCATTATACTTCTTTGCACTTCATTTTTGTTTCATGTTATAATGAAATCGCAAAGAAAGAATAAACGTTTTTACACCAAAGCCCCTAGCAGGTTACGACTGCTAAGGGCTTTTTTAGTGGGCTAAATGTCGCCTATTTTATTTTACTTGCGGCGTTTCCGTTTTAGCCAGTCCGTAAACCACGCTGTTATCAGCGCAACCGCAAGTGGGGCAAAGAAAGAAGTAAACAATTTTTACACCTCCCAACCGTTGCAGATTGGATAGGCAACTTTTTCATTATACCTTATTTATCGTCTTTGCCACCAGTGCCGTTTTTTTGCCGTTTCTGGCGTTTTAGGCTCGTTCCTAACCTTTTCTATTTCTTCCGCCTTATCCGTGTTCAAATCGTTTCCTGTTTCCAATGTTATGGGGGGATTTTTAACAAATCACCCCTCGAAAACATTGAAAGAATAACCCTCAATATCTATAATATAGATATTGGGGGTTATTTGTCATTATATACTAAAAATGACTTCTTCTATTTGTCATCAATACTAAACAATAATTTGTACAAAGTGATTATTTCTTCTAGTTCTTCACGCGATACATGATCGACAATAGTTTCATCAGTGACATGTCTTGCCCGTAAATCCAAGGCTATGGTTTGATCTAATAATACTTTTCCATATACTGTTTGACTACTAGTTAGTCGATGATACATTGGAAAATTACGCTTGGTACTGCTAATTGGAGCCACAATCGTCATGTTACTTGTCTGACAGACTAGATCATTGCTTAGCGCAATGGCTGGTCGCTTATTCATCTGTTCATGACCACGGCTTGGATTAAAGTTAACATAAAATATATCACCTTGGCTTACCATTGAAGTTCATTACCTTCTGACTTTCCCCAATCAAGCTCGTGATCCCTTTTCCCGTCATCTTGCCAATCCTTAAATAGTTCGTGAATATTGGTTGGGTTCTTTTTTATTGGTGTTAAAACAATTGATCCATTTTCAATGGTTATTGTCATATCTTGGTTATCATCTAATTTCAGTTGTTTAATAATTTGGCTAGGAATTCTAGCAGCTTTCGAGTTTCCCCACTTTGCTAAGCGTGTTTGTTCTTTAATAAGTTCCATATTTTCCCCTCCTAAATTATTATTACAAGTCAAGTATATCCCATGTAGATACACAATGCAAATATTCTTACTGGAGGTCATTTACATGCAACAAGTTGTCTTACCCATCAAAGATTCAAACGTTCTTA
>NZ_JAGYGS010000086.1:0-8903 GCF_018991185.1 Lactiplantibacillus sp. 7.2.4 | reverse complement strand
CCAATAAAAAAAGCTTCCGTCCATTAGTCTCATAATTGAAACTAACGGACGAAAGCTTTCGCGTTACCACCGTTATTCGTTGTCATCTCACGATCACAACCTCGACGAGTGCCCTAGTCAAGACTAGGAAACCCCGCAATATATCGGTTGCAACCGCACGCGTAGCCGTTACGACCCGCGTCATGACTCCAAGCTCATCTTCGTTATACGCCCGATTACTTCTCACACCATTCCGAAGCTCTCTGAAAATCGGTAATACAACTACTCTTCTCTTCAACGTCTTAATCTGTTTTTAATTTAAAACTAATTTAACACCAGATTTTGAAGCTGTCAACTCATAATTTCGAAAATTTATCTCATCACGGGTGGTGCTTGTTATTGTTTAGCATTGAAAATGATTAAATCATGCCAGTTTGGATTGCTGTTCGTCAGCCGATGCGCGCCCTAGTCCGACTTCCGGGGCCGGCTGACAACACTGGAACAGGGCGGACATCGATTTGAACTCACGCAGAAAAACACTGCGCAACTTCAAATACGAGTCTTCTTCTAGCCCGGGGAAACCCACCCGGACAAGAAGAATTTCGCCCTTGAGCATTGTCCGCCGGCCCCTACAGTCGGGAAGCCACTCGAATGGCTGATGAACGACCACCTATCTGGGTGCAATTGATCACTGAATATTAGGTGACTGGACTTTCAGATAAAAATAGAAATTGTACAGGGAATCTTTTTGATATTTAAATACTGAGAAAAAAGTCTGACAATTATTCAATACTTCCAGAAGCAAGTCATACAGTTCATCTAGAGAATTATCAACCATTTGGTGTTCAAAACCTTGCTAACTCAACAGACTAGTTAGAATTCTGAGATCAATCAGTGTTACTGGTGGACTGCGGAATTAAACATGAGCGAGATGGCTGAAAAATTATCGGAGACCTGTCTTGCATTTGACTTTCAACATAACCGTTTGTTAAAACTCAACGACCAGCCCATCAAAAGTTGAGTCCGCATATGTCTGCCTTTCGAATACCATCCAGGCTGGAAGGTATTTCTGACAATGCTCAGTGGTGAAATTCCACTTAGCAAGCGTTGTGTGCTTGGTTAGTGGAAGACCAGTATTTAAGACGTGATTTGTCGGCTTAAATCTGTGTCCACCACGTTCCGGCGTTGTCAGAAATGCCTGGAAGCCGGACTAGGACGTAGCTACCGCTGAAAGTTTATGCTAACTCGCACTGTTTCCAGCGGGCCTCAGCTGGCCGCTTTTGAACTTAAAAACTGGCATGATTTAATCATAATTCATGACAACCAACGTATTAGGCGCCAAACAGTGTCTGTTGATGAAAATCAATGGTTGATTTCACACCATTTTTTAAGATTTTTCGAAATTTATCCTTGACACTTTTTTCGACTTTGCCTATACTGAATTCATTCAATAACGAGAGCGAGGAACCAAGCATGTCAAAGTCAATTACTAACTTGAACAGTTCATGGCAAAGCCGGCCGTTCAGATTGTAATGCCGTCAACACGGATACAATCTGGCAAACAGTTTGTATCTGTGCCGGCTCACTTTGATATTCAAAGAAGTCTGCATGGGTTTTAACACAGCAGGCTTCGGTTCCGTAAAGGGCAAACCAGAGCTTACTGGTTTGCCCTTTTTTATTGGCTTCAGGACTGCCCGAGCTTAAGAAATTTTTTGAGGTGATTAGATTGAAACGAATGATTGCATTTATTAGCGCCCTGATCGTCTTTCTAGGGGTCGCCTTCGTCATGACTGGCAAGTCGACGACGTCCACGGCGAGTTCGAAGACGACTAGTAGCAACAAAGTTCCGACCGTCGGCATCTTACAACTCCAGACGCATCCAGCCCTTGACGCGATTCACCGCGGGGTCGTCGCTGGTCTCAAGGAATACGGTTACGTCGATGGCAAGACGGTCAAAATCGATTATCAAAACGCTCAGGGTGACCAAAGTAATTTGAAGACGATGAGTCAGAAATTCATGAATGAAAATGCCGCTCTAACTGTCGGTATCGCGACACCCGCCGCACAAGCCTTGGCCTCAGCCGCCAACAAGCAGACGCCCGTCATGTTGGCCGGTATCACTGACCCATCCGGGAGTGGCTTGATCAAGAGTGACCAGCATCCCGGCGCCAACATTACCGGGACTTCTGGTGAATCACCACTGAAGTCGCATTTAGATTTATTACGCAAACTGGTGCCAAATGCCAAAACGATTGGGATCATTTATACGACTTCCGACCACGGTGGCGAATACAACGCCAAGAAGTTTGCCCGCATCTGTAAACAAGAAGGCGTGAAATACAAGTTGTACACGATTTCCAACACCAACGATATGCAACAAGTGGCTGAAACGATGGCTGCCAATGTCGATGCCGTTTATGCCCCACAAGATAACGGGGTCGCCAGTGCGATGAAGACTTTAGTTTCTGTCACCAATAAAGCTAAAATTCCTGTAATTCCAGCTGTGGATACGATGGTCAAAGCTGGTGGGCTCGCCACCCTCTCCGTCGACCAATACCAATTAGGTAAATTGACTGGTGAGATGGCTGCCAAAGTCCTGAAAGGCAAGTCAACCAGCAACTATCCAATCAAAGTCATTACTAAGGGTAAAATGACGATCAATTTGAGTGAAGCTAAGAAGTTAGGCATCAAGTTCCCAGCTAGCGTGCTGAAGGAAGCTAAGACGAAAGGGGTTATTTACAAATGAGTATGATCGTATCTAGTATCGGCCAGGGCCTCTTATGGGCAACCTTAGGCGTCGCGTTATTTCTCACATTCCGTATCCTCGATTTCCCGGATATGACGGTTGAAGGCACCTTTCCACTAGGCGCTGCCACCGCTGTCATGGCCATCAGCCACGGGATGGGGCCAATCGCCGCATCTGGTCTGGCCTTTGTCGCTGGGGCCATTACGGGGCTCGTCACTGGCCTGCTCTACACGAAAGGTAAAGTGCCGATTCTGTTGGCTGGGATTCTGGTCATGACCGCTTGCCTATCCATCAACCTGCGCATCATGGGCGGCAGTTCCAACGTCTCCCTACTCGGCAAGACGACGATTTTTTCCAACCATTTTCTCGAATCACTACCGAAATACTTCGACAGCGTCTTCGTCGGCCTGCTCGTCATCGTTTTGATTACGGTCGTTCTGATCGTCTTTCTGCAGACCAATCTCGGTCAAGCCTTTATCGTTACTGGTGATAATCGTGAAATGGCCCGTTCGATTGGCATCAACACCGGCAATATGACGATCATGGGCCTGATGGTTTCAAACGGTATTATCGGCCTGGGTGGCGCGCTGATTGCCCAAAATAACGGCTATGCCGATGTCAGCATGGGGATTGGGATCATCGTTATCGCGTTAGCTTCGATTATTATTGGTGAAGTGGTCTTCAGTGAATTGACTCTGAATCAACGGTTAGTTGCCGTGACCCTCGGGAGTATTTTGTATCAGTTCGTCCGTCTATTAGTGCTTCAACTCGGATTCAACACCAACGATATGAACTTATTATCAGCCTTGATTTTAGCCATTTGCTTGATGTTACCGCAATTCAGCAAGGCCCTACATCTCAACCACGTTTTGAAGAAAGGAGTGGCACGTTATGACGAACAGTAAAACCCCATTACTCGCACTTAAAAATATCGTCACGAAGGTCAATGCTGGCACGCCCAACGAGGTCGCCATCTTGCGGGGCCTCAACTTAGACGTGTACGACGGCGATTTCATTACCGTCCTCGGGTCCAACGGTGCGGGCAAATCAACCCTCTTTAATACCATCAGTGGTGAATTACCCGTTGACAGTGGCACGATTCATTTACGTGATCAAGACATCACCCATATGTCAGTCGAAAAACGCACTGCCTTTCTTGCGCGGGTCTTCCAAGATCCAAAGATGGGAACGGCCCCACGGATGACCGTCGCTGAAAATCTCTTGCTCGCCAGCCAGCGTGGCAAACGGCGAACTTTGAAACTACGTCAGCTCAAAAAGCACCTGCCCCACTTTCAGAAACTGACTGAAACGATGGATGGCAATGGGCTGTCTGAACGGCTCAATACTGCGACTGAAAATCTATCCGGTGGTCAACGCCAAGCACTCAGCTTCTTAATGGCGACCGAACAACGACCAGACCTCTTGTTACTAGATGAACACACGGCCGCGTTAGACCCGAAGACCAGCGAACAATTAATGACCCAGACCAATCAACGAGTGACTGAGGAAAAGTTAACTTGTCTGATGATTACTCATCACTTGGACGACGCCCTCAAATACGGCAATCGTCTGATCGTCCTCGATCAAGGCCAGATCAAATACGATGTTCGCGGGACTGAAAAAGCACAGCTAACTAAGGAAAAATTGCTCAGCTTCTTTGATATCATTGAATAACGACCATCGTTTTGAACCCCATTAATAATGACAGCCAGTCAGTGAAAGATGCTGATTGGCTGTTTTTTTAGCAAAAATTGTAACCGTTTTAGTTGTGAACAATTTAATTTAGTGTTATATTCTAACTAGAATAATTCTAACCAATCTGGTCCGCACGAGACGTGAGTTTAAGCTCACTAATTTAGAATAATTACAAACTACCCTTGTGAATCTTCTGCGTTAGTGTTATATTCTATTTAGAACAGTTCTAAACTAAAATTTGGAGGCTTTACAATTATGAAAGTTATTGTCGTTGGTTCTTCTCATGGTGGTTATGAAACGGTTCGCGGTATTTTAGCCGCTCAACCAGATACAGAAATTCAATGGTACGAAAAAGGTGACTTCTTGTCATTCCTCTCATGTGGGATGCAGTTATACCTTGAAGGTGCCGTCAAAGACGTCAACTCCGTCAGCTATGCCACTCCTGAAGGTATGCAAGCACAAGGCGTTCACGTCTTCGTTAATAGTGAAATCAGCAAGGTCGACCCTGCCAGCCACAGTGTGCACGTCATCGACCATGCTACTGGTGACGAACGTGATGAATCTTACGACAAACTGGTTCTCAGTGTCGGGGCAGTTCCATTCGACTTACCCGTCCCTGGTCATGACTTAGAAAACATCTATGCAATGCGTGGTCGCGACTGGGCCATCAAGTTAAAGGCTAAGACGGTCGACCCAAGCGTCAAGAACGTGGTCGTTATCGGTTCTGGTTACATTGGGATTGAAGCTGCCGAAGTCTTTGCCAAGGCTGGGATGCATGTCACGGTCATTGATTTATTACCACGGCTACTCAGTTTATACCTTGATCAAGAATTCACGGATGTCTTAACGAAGACGATGGCGGACCATGGCATTTACGCTGCGGTTGGCCAAGGTATTAAAGCCTACGAAGGCGTCGACGGTCATGTGACAAAAGTCATTACCGACCAAGGCGAATATCCAGCTGACTTAGTCGTCACCGCTGCCGGCATTCGGCCTGCAACTGGTTTCTTGAAGGACGTTGTCGATCTTGATGACCATGGTCTGATTAAAATCAACGACCATCTCCAAACTAGCGACAAAGACATCTATGCCGTTGGGGATGCAACCTTGGTCCCATTTGCCCCAACTGGTAAGGACAATCGGATTGCCCTAGCCACGAATGCACGTCGCCAAGGTCGGATTGCCGCTAAGAATTTACTTGGCGAAGACGTTCCAATGCCTGCCGTTTCAGGTTCATCTGCCCTTTCAGTCTTTGACTACCACTTTGCTTCAACCGGTGTCAAAGAAGGCACTGCCGATAAATTAGGTGTCAAGAGTGCTTCTGTACTCGTCACTGACACGATTCGGCCAAAGTTTGTTTCTGAAGCCGCTGGTAACACCAAGGTTTGGTTCAAGCTGACCTTTGACCCTTCCGATGGTCGAGTATTAGGTGCCCAAATCATGTCGAAATATGACGTTACCGCCAACATCAACGCCATTTCCGTTGCCGTTCAGGCCAAATTAACCGTTGATGACTTAACTTACACCGACTTCTTCTTCCAACCTGGTTTCGACCGGCCTTGGAACATCATTAACGTCGCCGCTCAAAAAGCCGCAGCAACGTTGAAATAAAGTTAATTTTACCGCTTAAAAAGCATAAAACAGGGTTCCTCAATTTCTGAGGAACCCTGTTTTAGTATTTGAGAATATTATGACGCGTTATGACAGTGAGTTGGATTGCAGTCTGTCAACTAATAGATATTAATTAACCCCTGCGTCCCTTGGTCACCCAGTCCTTTGACGTCGACCATCACTTCGTACAAACGCTTGGCTTGGGCGGTCGCAACTAAGTTCAAGCCCATTGCGTCCGCTTCACTGAGTGCAATACGTAAGTCTTTCAGGAAGTGCCGAGCAAAGAAGCCAGGCGTGTAATCATCTTTTAAAATCCGCGGCACATAATTGTCCATACTCCAGTTATCCGCACCGCCACTTGACAAGGTTGCCAACACTTTTTCTGGTTCGAGGCCCGCTGCTTTGGTATAGAGTAACATTTCTGTTAAGCCAGTCATGGTGCCGGCAATCATGATTTGATTGGCCATCTTGGCATGTTGCCCCGTTCCGGCTGCACCAAAATGATTGACCTTATGACCGAGCACGTTAAATAGTGGCAACATGGCAGTGTAAGTCTGTTCATCGCCACCGACCATGACGGTTAAAGTCGCATTTTTGGCACCGATATCGCCACCTGAGACGGGGGCATCCAGCGCCTGCATCCCGTGCGCCGTCGCGTAGTCCGCAATTTTGACCGCCAATTTAGGCTGACTGGTCGTCATATCGATAACTGTCTTACCCGCTGTCAGGCCTTCAAAAATGCCGTCGTGGCCAAAATAAACTTGTTCGACATCACTCGGAAAGCCGACCATCGTAAAGACCACGTCACTATTTTGGGCGACTTCCGCGGGGGTATCAGCCCATCTCGCACCGTTAGCCACCAAGTCATCCGCCTTGCGCTTGGTCCGGTTATAAACGGTCATCTCATAGCCCGCTGCCATTAAGTTACGGACGATTGCCGCCCCCATCACACCTGTTCCGATCCAACCTAATTTCATTACTTCCGCATCCTTTCTTCTAACTGTTGCCCACGATTACGCCGCCGACGCCAGAAATGGATCGCTAGTGTCACAGCAAACGCAGCTAAGACGATACCACCAAAGGCCGTCGCTGGAATATCCCAGCCGATTGCTGGAATTGAGATAAATAATTTAATCACAATCAGGACAATCAAACAATACGCCATCGTTTCCAATTCAGGAATCTTGCGCATCAACCGCATGATGACTTCTGCAATGCCCCGCATGCAGGCAATCCCAATCATCCCACCGATCAAAACAATGACCGGATTGTCTGAAATTGCCAATGAGGCTAACACAGAATCAATCGAAAAAATAATATCCATCATTTCAATCTGTAAGACCACTGACCAAAATTTGCTCAAGCCGAAGAACCGCCGCTGCTTCTTGGGTTTCTTCTCAACGGTCTCCCCCGCCTTGGGCTGACTAAAGTACCGATACACTAAGTACCCTAAGTAAGCCGCACCTAACACTTTAATCTCCCAAAAACTAATTAAATACGTCCCGATTCCGATAATCAAGAATCGGAAGACATAGGCCCCCCATAAGCCATAGAATAGCGATTTTTCACGCTCTTGTAAATTATCCAAACTCTGGGTCTGAGCTGCTAAGACCACCGCGTTATCTACTGACAACAAACATTCGATAATCGCTAATGATAGAATGATCAACCAATCATTGGCGGATGTCACGACGTTGCCCCAGTTGGCAGCGCTGAAGAAGGGTCCATACAACTGTTCGATTAAATGTAACAAACGGCATCCTCTTTCTTTCATTTCTTTGGTTCGCTAATTTAAGTATACGCGTAATAATAAATGGTGCCGCTTTCTAGAACTAATTTTCAAAAATAAAACTTATTTTCATCGTATTTTTAATCAATGTAAAAATATGATCATTTGCTACAAGCAATTATGAATCAACGCCGACATGCTAAACGTGTTTTTGCATCCGGTACTGCTGGTAACAAAAGGCGACCTTAAAAAAGCCGGCTCACACCGCCTTTCAGCTCACTCACTATTCTTCTAATTGCCGAATTGCTTTGGCCGGGACCCCCGCTACGAGTGTGTTATCCGGCACGTCATGCATGACGACCGCGCCAGCTGCGACAACCACGTTATTACCGATTGTTACGCCAGGTGTAATCGTGACTTTACCACTAATCCAGACATCATTACCAATTGTCACCGGATGGCCCTGAGCGAGGTTGGCACGGCGACCGCTTGCTGTCAGTGGATGATTGACCGTGTAAATATCGACATTGGGGCCAATCATCACGTTGTCACCAATGTGTACCGGTGCAATATCCAAAATAGTTAGGTTGTAATTGCTTAAAAAGTTATCGCCAACGTGAATGTTGCGACCATTATCGCAGTTAAAATTGGCTTGCACCGACAAATTGACGCCATAGCTTCCCAAAATTTCCTGCATCTTAGCCGTCTGCGCAGCCGGATCCGTCGCGGCAATTTGGTTAAATTCCTGACACAACTTAGCTGCCCGCGCTTTTTGAGCCGCAACGCCGCTATCCTTGAATTGGTACCATTCACCGGCTGCTAATTTACTTAATTCTGACATACTAATTAACCTCCTGTATTCTTATCGATAAGGTCAGGTTACAACTTAGACCTAGCTCGAAGTCAAGCAATCACGAGTGGCCTTTCTCGTGGTGAGATACCGCTACAAGGCTACTCCGACCTCGCATCCTTAGAAAAAGCAACAACGATAGAATGTGGCAAGCACGGCGGTTCCAACCAATAAGTTCCAAAAACGCAGCGCAACCAGAGCTAACACTTAATTAAATCCACATCCGAAGTGGTTGAGATAACACGACTTAAAGACCACCACAACTAAAAAACGATTAGGCTCTTTTCCAGTCT
>NZ_JAGYGS010000085.1:0-9525 GCF_018991185.1 Lactiplantibacillus sp. 7.2.4 | reverse complement strand
TACAAATAGTGAAGTTGGTATTATTTCAGGAGCCTTAACATTCGCAATTGCAATTGGCTCATTATTAGCAGGTCAGATCACAAAATCTTTTGGTCTAATTAAATCATTTAATTGGTTGAACCTAATTTATGCGATTGGGGCATTAATCTGTGTGTTCTCCAATACTTACGTGATGCTCTTAATCGGGGTGGTTGTTACTGGATTAGCATCCGGTGCCGATTTACCAATTAGCTTAACCGTAGTTTCGCATGATGCGCCAGATGACAAGACGTCAGCTAGTCTAGTATCATCAACGCAAATTTTCTGGCAAATTGGGGTCTTTATGTCTTATGTTTGTGCGTTTATCGTTTCTAAGATGGCTGGTGCTTCCGGTGCTCGAATTGTTTTCTCAATCTTAGCAATCTTTGCATTGATTACTTGGGCATGGCGGACTTTTTCAGCCAAATTCCGTGTCTTCCATGAAGAAGGAGAACAACGGCGAATTGATCAAGAAGCGGCCTCAGATACCACAGAAAAGGTCTCAATTAAGACGGTGTTTGCAGGTGCAAACAAGTCACGGTTTATGGCATTTTTCTTCAGTATTCTAATTTTCTACGTTTGCTGGAACTTATTAGCAAATACGTTTGGCCAGTTCCAAACCTTCACACTTGTTCAAGCACATGCAAGTCAAAGTTTTGCCACGGGTGCCGGTATTGTCTTGAACTTCATTTCGCTGTTAGCAACCATGGCATTTGCCTCTGTTGCGGGTGGTAAGTATCGTAACAAATTCTTCTTAGTCGGAATTACGGTTCAATTTTTGGCAATGCTAGGATTAGCAATGAGCAGCCATTCATTATGGCCAATTGTTATCACGATTGGATGCTATAACATCGGGAATAATATTGCCGGCGAAGCGATGTATAAGGTCTGGACTCAAGAAGCCTTTCCTGTTGAAGTACGGGCTTCAGTACAAGGCTTTATCAATGGCTTTTCGCGGGTCTGCTGTGGATTGTTTGCATTGATCACACCTGCATTAGTTGTTCCTTCAGCGATTCGTAACACCATGTTTGGTTTTGCGGCCATTGTCTTCATTAGCTTTGTCGCTGGTTTGACGATGATGCGTTTGGAAAAGAAACATGGCATTAACAATTTTTAATTTTTAATCATGAAGAATTGAGAAAGTGAGTGAAAAGGATGGCTTTTACCTTTCAAATTAACAATGATGTTCAATTTGAACATCGTCAGGATTTCTTAGATAAGGCGGCTAATTATCGGCCGAAATTACAGCAAACCAAGGTGGCAGCCAAGTCGCTCGTAACTTTGGAACAAGACTCAGATGGCCTGGAAGGATGGGGTGTTAAGCAAGTGGCAACTGCGGATGAACTGCCGAACCACGAGCTAAAACGTGGTGACCAGCTCATCTTAGATTTTGGCAACCATCAAGTAGGCCAGTTCAGCATGAAGATTGATGCCGTTGGTTCACCAATGGATGCACCACTATTTCTGAAGTTGAAGTTTGCCGAAATGCCAGCTGAATTGGCACATAAGAGCGAGGATTATGATGGCTGGTTGAGTAAATCTTGGATTCAAGAGGAGTCGATTCACTTGGATACCTTGCCAACCACGCTCACGCTCCCACGCCGCTACAGTTTTCGGTATGTTGAAATTACAGTAGTGGATACGTCACCAAAATGGCGAGCGGTCTTCAGTAATCCGACGGTGAATGCGGTTAGTGCAGTAGATATTGCAACTGTATCGCAACCTAAACTTGCGGATGAACAATTGCAACATATTTATGAAGTAGGCCTTAAAACGTTGGCTGATTGTATGCAGGATGTTTTTGAAGACGGTCCTAAGCGTGATCGGCGATTATGGATTGGTGATTTACGACTACAAGCCTTAGCTAACTATGCCACATTTAAGGACACGGATCTGGTTAAACGGTGTCTATATTTGTTTGGCGCGATGCCAGCAACCGATGGACGGATTCCGGCAAACGTCTTTACAAAGCCAACAGAAGTACCAGATGATACCTTTCTATTTGACTATAGTTTGTTCTTTATCTCGATTTTAGCTGATTATGAAGCCTTTAATTCGGATAAAGCTGTCTTGGATGATTTATATGACGTTGCTAAAAAGCAGATTGATGTTGGACTCAAACAAGTTGACGAAGACGGTAAGTTGGTTTTGACGGAAGATGAACCTGTCTTTATCGATTGGTCGAATGAATTTAATAAGGATACTGCCGGGCAGGCAATCATGATTTATACATTGAAGCAATTCATTGCTTTAGCGCAACAAGTTAATGATCCGGATTTACCCACTTATACAGCGATGCTGGACAAGCTAGTTCGGTATGCTAAGACACAGTTATTTGATCAACAACGAGGACTATTTGTTTCTGGTGAGCAACGTGAAATCAACGTTGCCAGCCAAGTGTGGATGACACTAGCGCACGTGTTAGATGACGACCAAACGAAGGCACTCATGCAAACCACAGTTGCGCAATTATTCCCAATTACTGGAATTGCAACACCATATATGTATCATCACGTTACAGAAGCATTATTTGAAGCTGGCTTAAAGTCAGAAGCAATTCAACTAATGAAGGATTATTGGGGCAAGATGGTGGCTCTCGGGGCCGATACCTACTGGGAAGCCTTTGATCCTAATCAACCAGACTATTCACCTTATGGAAGCCCAATCTTGAACAGTTATTGTCATGCTTGGAGTTGTACACCGGTGTATCTAATTAATAAGTACCTCGTTTAGGAGGAAATAGACGATGGTGAACGAAAAAGTAAAATTAAGCAAAGCCAATGTGCTCTTGATAATTGTTGCTGGTTTGGCTTCGTATATGGATGCAGCCTTGTTAGTCAGTCTTGGTGTCGCCTTACCAATCTGGACAAAATATTTGTCACTCAACAGTTGGATGGTCGGCTTAGTTAGTACGATGCTGACGGTTGCCGTTGCTGTAGGATCATTTGTCGGTGGTTGGTTATCAGACCGGTTTGGCCGAGTCACGGTCTTCAATGCGGATATCTTCTTTGTGGCAGTGGGCTCGCTGATTATCGCAGTTGCCCACAATACCACTTTGCTGTTGGTTGGTGTCGTGATTGCAGGTTTGGCTTCTGGGGCTGACTTACCAACCTCACTGGCTGTGATTTCTGAACGGATGTCCAGTAAATTGTATGGTCGAGCGATTTCTTCCACACAGATATTCTGGACCGTCGGAATCTTGTTATCACAGTTTATCGGTTTTATTACTGCTAATAGTGGAATGGGAAGCCCAGCGGCGTTATTCGGCTGGATTGGACTTGTCGCCCTTGTTAACTGGTGTGTACGAGTCTTCTCCAAACGGTTTAAAACAATTGAAACTGACTTGGTTGTTCAAGAACAGGCTACTGAGGATTCAATGACGCAGACAACCAAAAAATATTCGCTACGTCAGCTGTTACACACGAGTGGCTTCTTGGTACCGATGATATTATTGACTGTTTTCTATCTATTTTGGAATTTACCTGCAAATACTTGGGGCTCATTTGTCAATTATTTTCTAGTAACAATCGATGGTCGGACGCAAGCCTATTCAACGATTGTGGCCCTTATTGCGAATATCGTTTGTCTACTTGTTAATTTAATTTATCTTAAGGTATCTGATACGAAATATCGGTACCCGGCGATGTATGTGGGTATTGCCGTCGCTTTGTTTTCATTTGTAATTGCCGGAATCTATAGTGATCAGTGGCAAGTCTTCACCGTCGTTTATATCTTCTATTCGGGTAGCACGGTACTATGTGGCGAAGCCTTATATAAGATTTGGAGCCAGACCTTCTACCCAGTTGATGCACGGGCAACCATGACTGGTTTTTCTTACGGTTTAGTCAGAGTTTTAACGGCTGTCTTTTCATTAGTTACGCCAACTTTGATGGGCTATTCACCAGAACTGTTATTGTGGATTATGGTCGGTTGTACGGTGCTCTTTGGAACCTGTGCAATAACAATTGTTATGATTATTAAAAAGATGGGATTAAAGGACCCAACAATGAAAACGGTTGCTAAATCGTAGTGGCTGTATGCTCCAATTGAAGCTCGGACAAGTGTGAGCTAGTGACTGGATAATAGCCGATCGATTTGAATGAGGAGGATAATTGTAATGAAGAATGAGGCCGTATGGCTATGGTATCCTGGCGATTTTGAAATTCACCAGGGAATGCTACAAAATTTCAAGCGTGAAGAGCGCGGCATGGGATGGCCTGCGTATTGGTATATTGATGACTGTCATCGTAATGTCAGTTTTAAACGGCATTATGAGTTGGCTCAAGCGACGCAATTTATTGTTTACGCACAAGGAACTGGATATGTAGATGTCAACGGGACTAAGCACCCACTAGGAAAGCAGATCCAATGTTCCGCGGGGGCAACTGATATTCAAGTGTTTGTTGGAAACGTCCAGGAATTACCTGCAATCTATATCGATGGGCAGGTCATTAAATCCGATGAGGGCTGGTTAGCTAGCAACTTTATCACGACTTTGCCAGCCGGTCATGATACCTTGTTTACACGCAAAGATCAAAACCCGAATGTGATTGTGTATCAGACTAAGACGGTTTCTCCAGTAGCACAACGAGCGGTAGACGGTGGTGTCTTATATGACTTCGGCCGAGCTGTTAATGGGACAGTGACTGTTCAGACGTCTAGCCCAATAACGTTATGCTATGGCGAATCTGAGACCGAGGCTCGTGACGTAGAGATGTGTTATTACAAACAAGAAAATGTGACAGCGACGACAGCGGTCCGTAAACGGGCATTCAGATATGTTTTTGTTCCTGATTGCCAATTAGGGACTGTTGACTTAACTGCAGTGCATGAGTATTTGCCAAAAGATAACCCGTCACAGTTTACCTCAGACAATAAGTTAATTAATCAAATCTGGCAGGTTGCCACCGAAACGTTGAACTTATGTAGTGACTTATTCTTCATTGATGGTATCAAGCGTGATCGTTGGATCTGGGCAGGAGATGCCTATCAAGCCAATTTCATTAATCAGTATTCATTTTTCAATGAAGATATTGATAAGCGTACGCTATTAGCTTTGCGTGGCCAGGATGATATTAAGCAGCATATGAATACAATCGTGGATTATTCAATGCTCTGGGTCATTGGTGTGTTAAATCATTATCAAATGACTGGTGATCGCGAATTTCTTGAAATCGTGTATCCAAAGCTTGAAAGCATGGTTCAATACTTTATTAACCAAACTAATGATAAGGGCTTTATCTACGGTCGTGACCAGGATTGGATCTTTGTTGATTGGTCGGAAATGGATAAACAAGGTACGGTGGCCGCTGAACAAGTTCTGTTGTTAGAGGTCTATCAAACGATTATGACGTGCGGGTCAGTCCTAAATAAGCCTGTTGATCGTTATCAATTGAAGTATGACCAGTTGTGGAAGAACCTCATGACCTATTTCTGGGATGACGAAAAAGGTGCATTTATCGATAGTTATGAGTCTGGCAAACGCCATGTGACGCGTCATGCCAATATTTTTGCCATCTTGTTTGATGTGGTCGATGCAGACAAGCAGCGTTCAATTTTGAAGAACGTTTTACTGAATGATCAGATTACACAAATTACAACACCTTACTTCAAATTCTTTGAGCAAGATGCGTTATGTAAATTGGGTGAACAGCATCGAGTTTATCAAGTCTTGCTAGATTATTGGGGCGGAATGCTCGACCGGGGTGCGGTTACATTTTGGGAAGAGTTTGATCCAATACAACATGGCAAGGAAATGTACGCCATGTATGGAGATCCTTATGGGAAGAGCTTGTGCCATGCGTGGGGTGCCAGTCCAATTTATTTATTGGGCAGACACTTCGTCGGATTACGACCAACCAGTCCTGGATATCAGACGTTTGAAATCAAACCAGAACTAGCGGAATTTAAGCAATTACAGACGGTGTTGCCGGTTAAGAACGGGACAGTGACAGTTGCCAAGAACGCTAACCAGCTGTCGGTTACCGCAACACGAGACGGGGGAACTTTAATTGTTAATGATCAAAAATTAGAGCTGCTACCCAATAAGACTGTAACGGTTGAGTTATAAATCTGCTTAGGTAATCAAAATGGTTTTAGTTGGAAAAGTCTTTTACTTACACCCAATTAGGTGCGAGTAAGTACGTAGTCTAAAAGTTAAAATAGTCACAGAGACCGTCATCGTAGTGTAGCTAACACTGTGATGGCGGTCTCTTTGCGCTATAGATAAAGCAGTTTTTTAGTTCGGTAGATTAATTTTGGTCATGGGATTAACGGTGCTGCGTCAGTATGCTTAAAGCACACATATGGTGACAAGCGCTGCCCAATAATTTAAGGTTTGATTGCTTATGTAAACGTTTTAGATGTAAAATGTAAACAAACTAATTAAGGACGTGATTAGGATGGTTAGTATCAGGGATATCGCAAAAATGGCAGCTGTGTCACCGGCCAGTGTTTCACGGATTTTAAATCATGATCAAAATTTCAGTATCAACGAAGAGACTCGAAAACGGGTCATAGATATTGCAAACCGAATGCACTATTCAAAGGAAGCCAGTAAAAAAGGACCTCGCTTTAATCATGATAGTATGCAGATTGGTTTGATACTTAGACATAATCAGGAATCTGAATTGAATGACCCGTATTTTCATGAGATTCACAGAGGAATCGAGCAGGAAGCTGCTAGGTGGCGGATGCGGGTGATAACGCCCTTTGGAATGCGAGATGAAAGTAAAGAATGGCAACGTTTAAAGGATTTTGGTGCTGTGATTATGGTTGGCGAAATGACCAATGAAGGCATTGAGAGGGTTAAACAAGTAAATAATAATGTCATTTTAGTTGACAATTATGCCGATCATCCAGGAGTTGATGTGATCAAAACTGATTTCGCAGAAAAAACGCAGGAAATTCTCGATTTGTTGTATAAGGATGGGCATCGAAAAATTGCATTTATCGGTGGGTACAATAGTGTTGTGCGCCCTGATGGAAGTGTGATAAGGGATAAACGGGAGGTCCGCGCGGTTAGTTACCGCAACTGGATGAAATTGCATGACCTACAAGATGAAATCAACATTCAAATTGGGCGATGGTCTGCGGAGGATGGCATGATGTTGGCAAAACAGATTTTGCAAAACAAAGACCGACCAACTGCAATTGTTGTCGCTAGTGATCCGATGGCAATGGGGGTCTACAAGGCAATTAGCAAGACTGGTTTAACTATTCCAGATGATGTTTCAGTTGTGAGTTTTGACGATGTTGAAATGAACCAATATTTAGTCCCGTCACTTTCTAGTGTTCGGATGGAGGCAAAAGAGATGGGCAAAACTGCTGTGAAATTAGCCCGGGATAGAATGATTGAGCCAAGTAATATGCCAATGCAGCTAATTTGTGCAAGCAAATTGATGATACGAGAATCGATAAAAAAATTAAAAAAATAAATTTCCTATTGTGTAAACGTTTACTAAACAAACACAATGTTCTTGTAAGCGTTTACATATAAAATGATAGGAGATCAAGACAGTGAAAAAATTCAGTTCTGGTTTTCAAGAAAAAATGTCTTCAGCTTCACAAGCAATTGGTAATAACCGGTACTTGTTAAGTTTGCGGGATGGCTTTATGGTGGCCTTTCCGGCGACTATGTTTGGATCAATTATGGTTATCTTACAGAATCTGCCAACAACCTTTGGCTTTGATAAAGTCATTCCAAAGGGTGTTAACACATTTTTGACGGATTTCTTTGGTCCTGTTAGTAACGCGACCATGTCAATTACGGCGATATTTATTGTCTTTGGGATTGCGTACCAATTAGCTGGTCACTACCATCAACAAAAAATATTTGCTGGTGCCATTGCACTTTCTAGTTTTATTATGCTGTTACCTATTGGCAATGACAGTAAGCTCGGCGCATTTATTCCAATTTCAAAATTAGGTGCGCAAGGGATGTTTGTGGGGATTATTGTCGCTATTATTTCGACTGAAATTTATTGTAAAATCAGCGCCGCAAATATCACGATTAAAATGCCAAGTTCGGTTCCGCCGATGATTGCTGAATCATTTGTTGCTATTATCCCTGGTGCGGCGCCACTGCTATTCTTTAATATTGTTCGTTATGCCTTCACCTTTACGAAGTGGGGAAATGCGGTCGACTTTGTTTACGAAATTTTACAACAGCCTTTGATGGGCTTAGGAAGTACCCTACCAGCAGTGTTGATTGCAGTTGCTGCAACTCAAATCTTTTGGTGGTTTGGTATTCACGGGACACTGCTTGTGAACTCAATTATTGATCCAATTATGGGTGCATTAGCAATTCAAAACTACGAAGCTTATAAAGCCGGTGCTACCCATCTCCCACACATTATCAACACAACTTTTATGGGTGTGTTCGTTAATCAAGGGATGCAATTAGGTTGCGCAATTGTATTTGCCTTCTTCTTAGCAAAATCAGTTCGAATGAAGAAAACGATGAAGATGGTTTTTGCACCTGCAATCTTTAACGTTTCTGAACCAATGACATATGGGTTACCGATTGTTCTAAATCCGATCTTATTCGTCCCATGGGTTTTAGCACCCTTAGTTTCAACGACGATTTCTTATTTTGCAATCACGATTGGATTAGTGCCACGGCCAATTGGGGCCACAGTTGTTTGGACGACACCAATTTTCCTAGCTGGGTGGTTAGGTACTGGATCTATTGCAGGCGCAATATTACAGCTGGTGGATGTCGTTGTGATGACTTTGATTTGGATTCCGTTTTTGAAGGCGATGGATCGTGAGTGGGTACAAGAAGAACTAAAACCAACGCCGGATGATTTAACCGAATAGGAGGATGATGGGGTTGAGAACCGATACGTTGTCATATAAATATCGATATCGAGCGCCAAGGGCGGAATTATATCGCACGCTTATTTCGGAACAACTCAAGTATTTTCAACGAACAGATGCAAGCATTCAAACACTTACACCTGGGACAACGATAATGGCTAATCTACAAACCAAAATGCATAAATTGATAACGCAAAATACGATGAAAGTAAACATCATGAAGACTGACGACACCTTTCAATTGGAAACGCAACAGCCTTCTGGCAAAATCATTCAAACCTATAAGTTTGATCGGGAACATTCAGGTGCCGATGTTTTAATTTATTCAGAACAGAACGTGTTTGAAAGTAGTCGTAATCAAATGAACTTTATGTTCTTTGGCTTGATGTACAAGTATTTTTATAATCGCGGTGTTAAGAAACGAATACGGTATCTAGATGATTTAGCACGAAGTACCGAATAATAAAGCGGTTGTATAAGGAGCTCATAACATGTGGTTGTGGGCTCCTTATGCGCATTGGCGATTGCTTTAAAATGACGGAAAAGGGATAACAGAAATGATAACAAATAGCATGACAAATAAGATGTTTGAAATAATCAACGGGCACACGTTCCACTTGCACAATCAGCGGATTAGCTATGTGCTCACGATTATGGAGAATGGACAGCTGGGTCATTTGTATTACG
>NZ_JAGYGS010000084.1:0-9841 GCF_018991185.1 Lactiplantibacillus sp. 7.2.4 | reverse complement strand
TCTTGACGCTACCCTTTTATAATTGTGCTATATTGAACATGAAGGAAGCGAAGCACTATGACTATGGTGAAAGCAGCTGTTATTTACGGTCCTAAGGATATCCGCTTTGAAAAAAGAAATATTCCTGATCCGGCACCAGATGAAGTTCAAATTGAGGTTGCATTTAATGGTATTTGTGGTAGTGATATTCATGAATATTTAGAGGGTATGGATTTGGCGACAATGCCTCATCCGCTAACCCATATGCAGGCTCCGCTGATTCCTGGTCATGAATTCTCTGGGACGATTTCTAAAATTGGAAAACAAGTATCTAAATTAAGAATTGGAGATAAAGTTGCAGTCGAGCCAATGATTGCTTGTGGAAAATGTCCGGAATGTCTTTCTGGTCATTATAAATGCTATAGGTAGTGATCAATCAGCAGGATTCTTAGGATTTTCGGCTAACGGTGGCTTAGCTGAAAAGTGCAATGTAAAAAGTACCTTTGCACATCTCTTGCCAACTAACTTTCCGCTTGATTTAGGGGCTTTAGTTGAGCCAGTTTCAGTTGCTGCACAAGCAGTTATGGCAAGCCGAGTGTCTCCTGGAGATGATGTCTTAATTCAGGGTGCTGGTCCAATTGGATTGTTCACGGCCTTAATAGCACAAATTTCTGGTGCCCATCACGTCATAATAAATGACATGTCAGAGGAACGTTTGGATTTAGCAAATGAATTAGGGGTTCAATACCCAATACGTGCTGATAGCCAAAAGTCATTAGCTCACGCTATCAGCACTATCACGGAAAATCAGGGAGTAGATGTTGCATTTGATTGTGCCGGTGTACAACCCACACTTACTGGTGCCATTCAGGCTCTTAAAAACGGTGGCAAGGTTACCGTGATTGCATTATTTCAACATCCACCAGTTGTAGATGTTAGAGCTCTTCTTAAAAAGGGTGGTAGTTTATTAACATCTTATGGATATGCCAATATCTTCGATCGAGTAATTAAGATTATAGATACCCATCGGTCACTATTCAAACGTGTCATTACAAAAAAGATTGAATTAAATGAATTAGTTTCAGAAGGAATTGAATCCTTAGAAAAGGATAAAAAACAAGCAAAGATTTTAGTTCGTTTGCATTCTTAGTTAACATCAGTTTTCTCAACCCAAGTGCCCTATAATTATGGCTCTACGTCAACTGGTGTTGAAGAATAAATTTATCATTTGAGGCGGTTCTCCATTTGGGGAGCCGTCTTTGTCATGTTATGCCGTGATTTGGTAGATTCGTTTGAAGAAGTTCAGCTGATTCTTGAAGCCAAAACAGGATCGTTTGAGTGACTTGATGAGGTGGTTAACCCCTTCGATCGGACCGTTGGAATAAGGGCTGGTGACAGCGACTTCGTGTCGCTTAAGCGTCACGATCGTCATGTCCATTGCCGTACCGTTTAGCTCGTAAGTAGCTAACAGGATTGCCAGTTCCGCGGGATGTTTCCTCACCATCAAGGCATCATGAGGCGCTAAGTAGGTCTCGTAGGTTTGCTTGAACTTGGGCAGAGTTTAACACTAACGTGTAGTGATCTTTGATTTACTCCACATTAATTATGCCAGTTGCGACAAGGGTTAGCGCCATTTACTACACCTGAGCAAGATTATTCACATTCTGGTCATAAACAACCGGTTTTTAGTGTTGCAATGGGCGTAACTCAATGGTGATGTAGCTCTATCAATGCGTGTGCACCGCTTAAGATTCGTCGGCTGATTATTACACCCGTAGCTGCCTTATTAAGAACCTGTCTAGTATCTTTTAAGAACTATCTTCAGGAAGGCCAATACAACCATTTGAAGACTGCTGTTAAGGGCACGTTCACAGTTTTTCCAAAGTCGCCGACATTTGTCTAGCCAACTCCATGAACGTTCAACGATCCATCGTTGCGGTAACACCGTGAACATATGCAACTCGTTGCGTTTAGCTACCGTCGTCTTAGCATTCAAAATGAGCTTCACCTGATCCGCAAAGTCATTGCCAGTGTAGCCACCATCAACCATGACATGCTGAACCAGCTCTAACTTTTGGCTAACCAAACTAAACATAGCCAATGCACCTGAACGATCTGATACATTAGCTCGTGTCACGAGAATGGCTTGTGGTAAACCATTAATATCAACCGCCAAATAAAAACATGTGGTATTTTGGTTGGGAGAGTGGGTCGTCGATTGGGGGGAGACAACTAGCAGGTCTGGATCTTGTCCGTCTTAAAGCGGTTGCTAGAATAAGCATATCGCATATCTAAATAACGGGTTGTCAGCATGCTAAGTGCTAAGGCCCATTATAAAGTCACTTAGCAACTGAGTAACTTTATAATGGGTATTGGTGGGGGGACACACGTGCTTCAGCACAGATTTAATATAGTAGAAAAAAGATTGCGAATCAGAAATGATCCGCAATCTTTGCATTTGTTTATTAATTTAGAGTGGCTTTTTAGTACCAGCCATTAGCAAGCCAGTGACTCTTGGCGTTGCTCCATGAACCATAACGTGAAGCAACATAACTGTTAGCAACACGTTCTTGGTTGGCAGCGGAGTAGTCACCGTTTAAGTATGAAGCACTTAATTGGTACTTACCGATGTATTGACCGTTACGAGCAGAATATGAACCACCAGATTCTTTACCAGCAATCCAAGCCTTAGCAGCACTATCAGAACCATTGTTGCTATAGTTTGATGTTGAACTAGACGTTTGAGTCGTCGTCTGAGCAGCAGGTTTGCTAGTTTGTGTTTGACTTGATTGGGTCTGGCTAGCTTGGCTCGGTTGAGCTTGACTAGTCTGAGCTGATGATTGTGTCGTGGTCGTTTGTTGAGTCGTCTGTGTTGAAGTCGTTGAGGTTGTTGAAGCAGCTGAAGACGTAGCTTGGCTAGTTGCTGATTGTGGTGCAGCACTTGTAGCAGCAGAAGTCGTGGTTGTTGTAGTAGTACCATTGACTTCAAGCTTATCACCAATGAAGATTAAGTTAACATTAGCTAACTTGTTTGCCTTTTCAATGGCTGAAACTGAAGTGTTGTGAGCTTGGGCAATTGCTGAAACAGTATCGCCGGCCTTAACAGTATAAGTATCAGCGTTGGCAACCGTTGTTGAGATAGCGAATAAAGCTAATGCAGCAGTTGATGATAATACAAGGTTTTTGATCTTCATAATAATTAATACACTCTCCTATAATTTGCGTGTGTTCGATTATTTACATATATTTTCTATTGGTCGAGCAGTTGATGTCTCAACCAATCAACAGTGACTAGTATAACTAGTGAGTGTTGCAGTGCAATAATCAGAACATTACGTTTTTAGGGGGTGCTTGTAATATAAGGCCGTTTTTGTAATGAATTGTAATATTTGGTAGATTGTATCAACATTACTAGAATAAAAGTAGCGGGATAAATATTTCACGACCAAATAGTATCTAAATCTATACGTTCAACACCAAGCAATCACACACCACAACACAGCACACCGTATAGACCCTTTAAAACGTCTTCTAAGCGATTTTAAGGTGCATTGCTTAATTATATATGGCGAATTGTCAAACTAAGTGCAACGGTTTGTCAAAAAATACTTCATATGGGGTTTCATAGTTTAACACTTTGCGAGGACGTTGATTTAACTGCTTTTGGCAGTGTTCAACGTCCTGTTCTGTATAATTATCAATATCTGTTCGCTTGGGAAAATATTCCCGGATTAATCCATTTGTATTCTCATTTGTTCCACGCTGTTCAGGCGAATATGGATCGGGCCAATAGACAGTAACACCTAACCTTTCGCTGATTTCATCAAGATGAAGAAATTCGGTCCCATGATCTGGTGTAATAGAATGAACAAATTCTTTAGGAATGGCCCCTAACAGTTCAACTAAGCCTTTATTTATCTCCTGCGAGTCCTTTTGCACAACCTTTTTGATAAGCGTAAGCCGACTAAGCCGATCGACAACCGTTAAAAGGATGGCGTGACCCGTTCGACCAATCACAGTATCAATTTCCCAGTCACCTATACGTTGACGCTGGTTGATAAAACCAGGGAGCTCATGGATCGAGATATAGTCGGTCTGTACTTCTCGATGTCGTCTAGTATTCTTTGAATGCCGAGTCCGATATTTATGTCTGAGATGGCGCTGAATACCGGTATCACCACGTGAGGAGTACTTCTCACCTAAATTGTGTTGATAGATATGACGGTAAATTGTGTTGTAGCTAACACACCATTGATGTTCCTTATTAAAGCGAGCGGTAATCTGCTCTGGTAACCAGTGCAGATCTAAGATGTAATGAACAATTTGACGGCGTAATTGTGGATGGCTGTCTAATAGCCGCTTCTTGTGACAATTCTGCCGCTTTTGATGATAGTCATTATCTGCTTTGCTTGGGGAATAATTACCTGCACAACGTTTTAACTCCCGTGAAATAGTGCTTGGATTTCGCCCCAGCCGTAACGCAACAGCCCGGATAGATAACCCCTTAGTTCGTAAAAACATAAGTATTTCACGTTCTTTTATAGTAAGATGTTTATAGCTCATACCGGATACCTCGAATTGTTTGATTTGGTCGTTAAACATATTCTACCCGGTATGGGTTTATTTTTTTACTTTGTGTTGCATTTCAATTGTAAATTCGCCCTATTAAAAAAATTCTAATCACGTTCTAAAGCTGGAGACTTTTAAAAAAATCAAAATTTTGATATAGTGGATTATAGTACTTTTAGGTAACCAAGAAGTTTTTGAACGCCTTATGAAGGTTGAGTATGATGAAATTGGTTGGATATGGTGCTAATTTCTTGGTTTAGAACAAATTGGTGAATATAAAAAATGTAAATTTTATTTTGACTCATTCATAGCGTTATACACCATGTCTACCCAAGCGCGTGGCGCATGTTACCCAGATTATTATTCCTTATGAATAATAATCTGGGTAACATGCTAATACATGGAGGTGTATGTTGGTAGAAAAAGTTAAAGTTAAAAATGTAACTAAGATTTTTGGAAAGCAAATATCTCTAGCAAAAAAATTGTTGCGTGAGGGAAAGTCTAAAGCAGAGATCCTTTCGCAGACAGGTTGTACTGTTGGAGTTAATCAAGCTAGTTTTGCTGTTAATGAAGGTGAACTGTTTGTAATCATGGGGCTGTCTGGAAGTGGAAAGTCTACGATTATCCGAATGATCAACCGCTTGATAAATTCGACTGATGGGGATATTGAAATCGATGAACAAGGTGTGATGGGCCTCAGTAAGGAAGAATTACGTCACTTGCGCCAAGATAAGATCGGCATGGTTTTTCAAAATTTTGCCTTGTTTCCGCATAAGTCCGTATTACAAAATGCGGCTTATGGATTGGAGCTTAAAAAGTTTCCGTTAGATGTACGAAACAGGAAAGCTCATGAAGCATTGACACTAGTCGGCTTGACCGGGTATGACGACCAATATCCAGATCAGTTATCAGGCGGGATGCAGCAGCGGGTTGGTCTCGCGCGCGCTTTGGCCAATGATGCCGAGATTCTGTTGATGGACGAGGCATTTTCGGCCTTGGATCCGTTATATCGGAAAGAAATGCAGGATTTGTTATTGCAAATTCAAGAAAAAATGCATAAAACGATCATTTTTATTGGCCATGACCTGAACGAAGCTTTGAAATTAGGGGATAGGATTATGATCATGCGTGATGGCCATATCGAACAAATTGATAATCCGGAAGATATTTTGACTCACCCGGCTAATGATTACGTAGAACGCTTCATCGAAGGGGTCGACCGGACAAAGGTCCTGACGGCAAGTAGTGTAATGACGCAGGCCCAGGTGGTTAATATTGGAAAGGCTGGACCACGGGTGGCTTTGCGGAGAATGCGAGCCAACGATATCTCTTCAATATACGTGGTTGATAATGACAACAAATTCGTGGGTTTTGCCGATGCGCATGATGTTTCGGATCTGATTAAGAAGGGCAGTGAAGACCTGAAGTCAGTTCTTAGGACAGACGTGCCTAAGACAAGTGTGGATATGCCAATCAATGCATTGATTAACGATATTTCGAAGGCAGCAATTCCTTATGTCGTGTTGGATGATGACGATCATCTACTAGGCATCATTCTACGGAGTTCTGTTTTGGCGGCTATCGCTGGGGAAGAGGTGAGTGCTTAATGAATATTGGAAAAATACCTTTAGCGGATTGGATCAACTCAGGTGTTGACTGGCTGAGTCAATTTACCGGATTTTTTAATAGTGTGACGATCTTTTTCCAGGTAATCATTGACGGTATTCAATGGGCTTTTGACTTCTTGCCGCAATGGGTCTTTATCTTGGTGGTCTTAGCACTCACGTACTGGGTTAAACGAGGACAAAAGAAAATTAGTTTCATGGTGTTTGAAGTTTTGGGGCTGTTATTGATCTGGAACTTAGGATACTGGCGTGATATGACCCAGACCTTGACGTTAGTTTTGTCGTCTAGTTTGATTGCAATCGTTGTTGGGATTCCACTTGGAATTTGGATGGCAAAAAGTTCAAGAGCTGAGATCGTAATCAAACCAATTCTTGACTTCATGCAGACCTTGCCAGCGTTTGTTTATCTAATACCGGCCGTTTCATTTTTTGGTATCGGGATGGTACCGGGGGTGTTGGCTTCAGTGATTTTTGCGACGCCACCGACAGTGCGAATGACAAACTTGGGAATCCGGCAGGTGCCAAGTGACTTGATCGAGGTAGCGGATTCCTTTGGCTCGACCAGCTGGCAAAAGCTAATCAAATTACAGTTACCACTAGCAAAAACAACAATAATGTCCGGAATTAATCAAACGATGATGCTTGGACTTTCAATGGTCGTGATTGCATCAATGATTGGCGCCCTTGGTTTAGGAACTCAGGTTTACTTTGCTGTGGGGCGTAATGATGCCGGGGCAGGATTTGCCGCAGGAATTGCTGTGGTTATTGTAGCTATTATTTTGGATCGAATCACACAATCGTTCAACAAAACATCCAAATAAAGGGGGAATGATTAGTTTGAAGAAAAGAATTCTCCGTTATTTGCAAATGGCCACAGTGATTATATGTTTGACAGCCATAGTTAGTGCTTGTGCTAAACCAGCTGAATACGACTCACATAAAAAGTTAGGACCGCAAATCAATTATACGATTACAGGGATCGAAGCTGGTGCGGGTGTAATGGCTAATACACAAACATTGTTGTCAAAATATAAGTTGAAACAGGCTAACTGGCAGATCATGCCAAGTTCTACAGCTGCGATGATTAGCACGTTATCCAAGGCAGTTAAAAATAAACAGCCTATCGTTGTTACTGGCTGGCAGCCACACTGGATGGTTGCTAAATATTCGTTGAAATTTTTAAAAGATCCAAAACATGTTTATGGTAATGGTGAATCAATGCGCACCATTACACGTAAAGGGTTGGAAAAAGATAATCCAGGTGCTACTAAGTTACTAAAGAATTTCCATTGGACAATTTCAATGTCAAATCCAGTAATGCTGAACATAAACGGTGGCATGAATAAGCAAAAAGCTGTCAATCAGTTTATTAAAAACCATCCTAAACAAGTCAAAGCATGGACAGCGGGGGTGCCAAACGGTCATGGCAAAAAAATTAAATTAGTTTATACACCATATGACTATGAAATTGCGGTAACCACTTTAGTAACGACTTTGTTGAAGCAAAAAGGATATAAAGCTACAATGCAACAGTTAGACGTGGGAGTTATGTGGAATTCGATAGCTAATGGTAGTTCTGACGCTTCCTTGACTGCTGAGTTACCAGTTACCCATGGCTTGTATGCCAAGAAGTACAAAGGTAAGTATGTTCAATTGCGCAAAAATTTGAAGGGAGCTAAAACAGGGTTGGCAGTTCCCAAATATATGAAGAATATTAATACTGTTGATGATCTAAAAAACAAATGATATTGGCTGTAAAATTTCTGGCATTGGACCACACCAATGCCAGTTTTTTTGTTATTTGTCATGTGAAGTTGATGGAATCCTTATGAAGTATCTGGAGCTTAATTGGTCTAGGTACTTTTTTATACCGTCACAGTTTGACGTGCTGGGTGAAGCCATTGGCGTTGAATCTTAATACGGTTGACAAAGTTCTCCCAATTACGGAAGCCAAAAGCAGTGTTTTTAATCTTCTTAATTCGGCCGATGTTGCCCTCTAAATAACCGTTTGAATATGGTGATTCAACGGCGTTCAGGGCCTGTTTCCGGTACTTCTTAAAGCTTTTGATGGTTGTGCCCATTTGTTTTAGTTGATGATATTGGCATAGGAACTAATGAAATAGGTTTGTATTATGAATGCGCAAAGACTTTATGATGTCTTGATAAATCTCATAAGTTGTTTTGAAGTCTTGCCCCAAATTTGAGACATTCGGTGACTTCCTCGGTAATAATTTTGCGTGTCAAAATCAAAAGAAAAGACGACCACAAAGGACCTATACTTACTTACCGCAGATGAACGTATCAAGATTTAGCTCTTTTGGAAGGCCAAGATAAAGGGGTTCCTATGATGTAATGACGGACAAATTGTTCGGTACATTACACCACCGTAGGAGTCATGCTTAAAAATGATCGAAAGTCAGTTATAACCACGTTATAATAAAAACAGCAAAAGGAAGTACCATCGAAAACAGGGCTTCCCGCGCAAGCCGCTTCAAAGGCGGTGGTCTTAGCTAAAGAACGATATCAAGGCGCCCCATAACCGTTCAAAGTTATGTAGGGAGGCTTTTTTATTGGTAGTGCTTGTTGATATAGTTGAGTAGCACGATTAAAAATGTGCCAAACAGCAATATCAGCGAGACTGTCTGGAAGACGCTCATTGACTGTGAAACCTTCTTGAAGATTATTCCATGTCAACTCGCAAGGGAAAAGACAGTCACTGCCCTTAAAATTGCTTAGTCAAGCATACAAAGAAATGATGGATTGACCAAGCCACAATAAACATTAAGGTATCAAGCTTCCTAGAAGCCCAATTTGATTGCATTAAGTATCAGCAAAACATCTTTTGTAGATATCCTTTTTTGAGTTCCTGGAGTTTTTCAAGTTTACGCTGATAAAGAGCGATAGTCTTGTCGAGTTGTTTGAAAAAAATGCCAATTTTCTTTTGTTCTTGTAAACTTTTAGGTAGTGTTACTTTGAACTGTGATAAAGATCTTTGACTAACACCTTTCGCAGTACCGCCGCTTGATAAGGATGATAATTCATTAAATGATTTCGGCGAACGTAACAAGACAGCCAAGAAATCATTTGTGATTTTATCTGAAGCAACATCAAAAGCGATTGTTCGTTGACTGAGAATATATTTGTTGTTGTCCGGTATTTGTGCCACATTTCCCATTGGTGCCTCTGTGGTAAATAATACTTGGCCCTTATAAAGTTCTTTTCCAGTCATCCACTTATCATATAGTTTTTGATTTCCATAATGTGCATCAGCAGATGGATCAATATAACCATTTTTTACATTAAGAGCTGAAAGGGCAAGATATCCAGACTCGCTCCAATCCATATCCAGTTTTTTGGGAGTACGTCCACGAAAATCTACTGTACGTCTAATGTTGTCGAAGAACTTACGCTGTTCCCAAGCGTCAGCAAACCCTAAAAATCTTAATTCTGGGAACTTGCTCCCATTTTTGGGGAACAATTTCTGCAAATAGCCCTGTTTAAGTGCCTTAAGCTTAGCTAACTTACGCTGGTTGACTGCGATGAGGGTGTCGAGGTGTGGTAGATTGCAAATTTAATCCGAATTTTTGGACAAATTTGTCAGCATAACCTGATACGGTGTTTGCCAGTCGAGTATTTTAAGCGGTCGCTGGTTAATTTGGAGTAACGTC
>NZ_JAGYGS010000083.1:0-9876 GCF_018991185.1 Lactiplantibacillus sp. 7.2.4 | reverse complement strand
TGTATAAAAATAAACAAGTCATTCACAATACGGAGGCTATAAAATGCTTAATTTACAAAATGTTGATCATTATGAGGTTAATGACATTGATATTAAAAGAACTGTAAGTACAGAAGTTTTAGTAATTGGTGCAGGAAATGCCGGTATGATGGCCGCAGCTGCTGCAGCCGAAAAGCAAGCCCAAGTAACCGTTATTGAAAAAGAAGACAGCATTAACCTACTACGTCTTGGCTTAGGTGGTGTCGGAACTAACGCACAAAAGCGTGCCGGCTTAACAATCAACAAATATGACCTCGTCGAATACCTGGCATCCTTTGCGCAACACAATGTTGATGAAGGATTAATTTATCACTGGGCCAATCATAGCGCTGAGGCCGTTAACTGGGTCGAAGATAATATCTTAAAGCCACACGGTGCTCATTTACGTTCAGAGCCCGATGCAATGGTCACTAGCTCCGCATACACCGGATTTCCAACTGAAAACGATCCAACTATCGACGATAAAACGTTTGCGTCATACGGACAATGGTTCCAAGAAAAAGTTGAATCAATGGGTGTAAATTTACGCTTTAAAACTGCATTGATTAAACTGTTAACAATTAATGATCAAGTCTCTGGTGCAATCGTCAAGGATTTATCTAACGGAGAATACATTCAGATTAATGCTTCGAAAGGAGTCATTTTATGTACAGGAGGGTACTCTGCTAATAAACAATTACTAAAAGAATGGAATCCCCTCGCCCTAAAGAAAAACGTTTATAATGACAGCCCTCGTAGTAACGGTGCCGGAATTACCTCAGCACTAAATATCGGAGCAATCAAAGACGAGGAGCCCGCCGAATGTATTTTTGACCGAGGCTTAGTTCCAATCGGTACTAAAACGGATGACATGTATGTTCAAACAGCGACCTATAAAGACTGGTTATGGTTAGGGAGCCATCCTTTGCTAAAACTAAATATGCGGGGACAACGCTTTGCTAACGAATCTGTTCCTTATCAATTTATTGTCAATGCCGCTAGTAAACAACCAGGCTACCTATACGCCATGATTTGGGATGACAACTTCGACGAATATGCTAAGCAATTCCACATGGTGGGGTGTGCACGAGTTGGTTTTCCTGGATACATGGCAAGTGCTGAAAAGCTACGTGAAGATACTCAACAATACGTTGATAAAGGGCTCGTTGTCAAAGCTGATACAATTGAAGAACTTGCACAACATCTTCAACTCCCCGTTGCCAATGTTGAAGCATCTGTTAAACGTAACAATGAACTAGTTGATGATAATATTGACAAGGACTTCGGTAAAGAAGCTTATCGTTTAACCTCCGTTAACAAGAAACCTTACTATGGCTGTATTCTTGGAGGCCGAATTCTCTGCACATTCGATGGTCTAAGAATCAACAAACAAATGGAAGTCATGGATAATCAATACCACGCTATCCCACATCTTTACGCTGCTGGTAACGATAGTGGTGGCTTCTTCTTTGGTAGTTATCCAGATCGTGTTCCTGGTCTTGCCGCTAGTCACGCACAAACATTTGGGCGTTTAGCTGGACAACAAGCCGCTCAAAATTAATTTTATATTGAATAAGTAGCTAGGACGAGAAACCAATGTTTGTTTCTCGCCCTATTTAATTAAGATATCAACTTTTTGAAATGACACCAGACATGGCCGGTTTTATGGCATTTAGTACCATTCCAATCTTTACAATTTTCATCCTCAAAACCCGCGTACAAAAAAAGGGACGGCGTCTCCCGTGGAGCTGCTCCGTCCCTCAATGAATCACTATTTACTTACAACATGGTCTTCATCCAACATGTACTGAAACGCAATTTTACCAGTCAACAAGTCGATCTTAAACAATCCTTGATTACCGTTATTTTCATCGCCCATCACAACGAAGTACGATGCGCCTTCGTCAGCGACATGTTGAAAACTCAGATAGTTTCCTTTGAACCCTTGCTTCCGGAACTGACTGACAATCCGAACCATTTCACGTTGTGTTACTTCACTTGTTGCTTCACTCATTTTTCCACTTAACCCCGCAATCAATTTCTCTTCTTTACTAACAAACTTGTTGATAACTTCTATGCCGTAAAAGTTATGCACTGTGGATAATTTAATTAACCACAATTTTCATCTTTTTCACCGCTTATCCCCAGATAATGCTTAACTTACCCACAAATAGGCGGTGTTATTAACAATTATTCTTATTTGTTGTACCGAATTCGTATTCAAATGTTTAATTCTTGGACTCATCCACAATTCATCTGTCCTTGGCTAATAAAGCTATTTGTGCCTAACCGTGTTATCCTAGCCACCAAAGTCTAACGGACATCGTTGATCTAATAAATCGTAAAACAGTCTGGCACTTGACGCCAATGTTCCAGTTGCCACATCCATCATAACACGGCAATTTGAAAACAATTATGAAAGCCCAGTCTCATTTTTCAATTCAGCAATCAGCGTCCATTTGCTGCCAACCCCATCACACGTTATCCGACCTCAGCGCCCAAAAAAGCACTCCCCTGAGACAGCGGAGTGCTCCAAAATCAGTAAATAACTATTTAAATTATTTGCCTAACTTTTCCTTGCCAAGAACCTTTAACTTTTCATCAAAGTCATAGACAACTGGTTCACCAGTAGCCATTTCAAGGTTCATTATATCATCATCACTGATTTGTTCGATATACTTGCTTAAGGCACGTAATGAGTTACCGTGGGCAGCAATGATTACATTCTTGCCATCTAATAACTTAGGTGCGATTTGGTCTTCCCAAAACGGCATAACGCGTTCCAAGGTAACCTTCAAGTTTTCACCACCAGGGACGATGTTAGGGTCTAAGTCAGCGTAACGACGATCGTTAACAGCTGAACCTTCATCATCGGCACTCAATAATGGAGGTAAAACATCGTATGAACGACGCCAGATATGAACTTGGTCATCACCGTATTTTTCAGCGGTTTCCTTCTTGTTCAATCCTTGTAATGCACCATAATGACGTTCGTTTAAACGCCAAGTCTTGGTTTCAGGAATCCAAAGTTGGTCGGATTCTTCAAGAACATAGTGCAAAGTCTTGATGGCACGAGTCAAAACTGAAGTGAAGGCGTAATCGAATTGTAAGCCTGCTTCTTTAACTTTTTGACCAGCAGCCTTAGCTTCTTCAACACCCTTTTCGCTTAAATCAACGTCAACCCAACCAGTAAATTGGTTAGATAAGTTCCATTCACTTTGACCGTGACGAATCAATACTAATTTTGCCATAGCAGTTAATGACCTCTTTCTTAAGTTATTTACTCACCCTATTTTACACTGAAAAAGCGAAAAATCAAAACAATATCAGTGCTTATTTTCAGAATCCGGGTGGAAAGTAATCGCTTTTTTCAGATTAATATTGGGGCGCGGTCGATGAACCGGTTTCACACCGATAATATCTAAAATAAAGTTAAAAATCGGCACACCGACGATCAGTCCCCAGACCCCGAATAAGCGTTCACTCACCAGTAAGACGACGAACGTGTAAAAAATCGGCAATTCCGTCCGACTCGACATGAACTTCGGATTCAACACGTAGGCTTCCAGCGCGTGCACCACGAGAATCATCAGTAACATGTAGACAACGTAGCGTAAACCGCCGACTGAATAGGCAATCAGGCTCAGTGGGACGACTGAGATAATCACACCAGCGACCGGAATCAGGCTGAGAATAAAAATCATCAAGCCTAAACTAATCAGTTGCGGTATTTTCAAGATTGCCATGAACGCCACGGTAATCACCGTATTCACGATGGCAATCAGGAACTGTGCTTCCAAGACGACGCCAAAGCTGTTCACGAACTTTTTGGCGAAGAAATAGACATCCTGGAAGAACCAGCCAAACGTGCTCGTCAAAAAACGCTTTGTAAAGACCCGCATCTGGTGATCCTCAATTGTAAAGAAGAAGCTCAGAATAAAGGACAGGAAGAACGTCAATCCCATGTTACCGATATTGGAAATGTACTGGAAAACAACTGAGATCCCACCCTTCAGTTGTTTAAGTAAGTCAGATTCTTGGAAATACGACGTCACCCACGTCAACAATTGGTTCGTGTCATGTGACGGATTCTGATAGAAGCGGTAGACCGATTCAAAGGTCAAAAAAGTCTGCTTGATCAATTGCGGCAAATAGATCGATACCGCAAAATAAATCCCCAATATCACGAGCGCATAGATGACGATCACGATCAGCGTCGGCGGTAGTTTGACCCATCGCCGAATGGCCCGAACGAGTCGCGTCACCAAAAAAGTAAAGATAAACGTTAATAGTATGATACTCATCATACTTGAAGCTAAGTACAGTGTTAACACAATCAGCGCTAATACGAACGCACGCCGCCAACGCACATTTCGAATTAGTTGCGACCAAAATTCCACAAAATCCACCCCTCTGCTATCCCATACGTCCATTTTAACGGAAAGCGGCCCTAATAAACATCAAAAGGCTGTAACGTTCCGATAAAAAACGCGTAAAGTTTATCACTAATCACTTGATAAACTTCACGCGTTCGTTTAAATGGACACTTGATTACTCATGAGAACTGCATTTTTAAGCTTTCCAAACCTAACGCTTGATGAATGATGACCGACGCGCCACCCAATAGCGCTGCGGATTGCACATTCTTCGTCGCAATGATTGGCACCTGCCGACTTGGTGACGTCAACTTCGCCGTGTTATCACGAATATCCGTCAATAGTTGTGGCAAGATCTCCAAGACCGTCGTATTTAGGACGACCACGTCCGGCGCAAAGGCGGTAGAAACGTTGGCAATCACCTTGGACAGGTAGTAAACGAAGTCATCGAAGACTGCCGTCACTTCTTTATTATGATTGATATAATCATGCTTGACCGTCGTCAAATCGAGTCGGTCCACCTGTTTGATTTCCTTGAGCCGTGCCCATAATGCTTTTTCGGACGCATAGTCATTGTAGGAAGCCATATGATTCTCGACACGCCGGTCCTCTAATAGCGCGGTCCCAACTTCACCAGCTTCACCCTCATGTCCAGAGTAAAGCCGTGAGTCAGCCACGATACCAGCATGAATTTGGTCACGAACAACGACGGAGACCACGTTGTCAAAGATTTCGTTGTCGTGAAAGTCCCGTTCAAATACGGCCGTTAAGTTAGCTTTCTTTTCCAGTACCACTGGGATCCGTAATTTATCCCGCAAGTACTTCGCTAAATCAAAGTGGGTCAGGCCCTTGATTGGCGTCTTTAAAATCTTATTTTCATAGATAATGCCATCCAGCGCGATTGCAACCCCCATTAAGCCATGAATCGTGCCGTAGTCGTCAACATTCCGTAATTGATCTTCAATCAGGTCGATGACATCCGTTAACGTCATATCGCTGGTCTTGAAGCTTTGGAAGTGCAGGATTTTCCCGTTTAAACGGGAATACATCAATTTGATGGCGTCGGCCGACATATCAATACTTGCCACAAAGCCGTAGTTGACGTTCAACTCGGCCATTACCGGCTTACGGCCACCGTTCTTCGTGCTGACCCCGCAACCAATCTCCTTAATGAACTGGGTGCGAAGTAATTGGTTATAAATGTCTGATACCGTTACCTTATTCAAACTCAGATTCCGTGAAATTTGGCTCCGGCTGATTGGTCCTTCGTTAATAACCTGCTGCAGAACTTGCTTCTCATTCGTACTGCGCATCACATGTTTATTAATAATCATACTGAATCTCGATGTCCACCGTTGACATCCGGATTACTTTGCCAAATCACGCTGATTGGGCCTGCCATTAATCCACTGGTCAACGGGCACCTTAACCCCCTAATCTGTTAATATTCTATAGCATCAAACAAAAATAGTACACAAAATAGTCATTTTTATACCTATTTTGACATATATACGTTAAAAAAAGGTCAATACCGATATAAAATGACCGCCCCCGTAAAACAAACCGTAATGAACGGAAACACTCCGTCCTTACTCCTACATTCTATAACAGTTTTTATAAAAAAATCACCGATTCACACCTAAAAGTAGGTGTTTTATCGATGATTGTTAATTGAGCTTCCATACCGCTATTATTTTGCTTATATCACTGCAACGACTTTGCCGCTTGTGCGATCGACATATGCTGCGAACTCGCCTGCTGAAGAATCGCTTCAATCTGGGCATCCGTGTACTGACTGGCATCAAAACCAGCTTGTGATAACTCATCACGGGTTGCCTGGATCTGGTCCGACGACTGATTCAGTGTTTTGACCGCCTGGGCTAAGGACAAGTGTTGTGCCGCTACGCGTTGAATAATGGCCTGAATCTCAGCATCACTATACTGACTAGCATCCACACCCTGTTCATTCAATTCCGCCCGGGTCGCTTGAATCTGATTGCTACTAGAACTGGCACTCGGACTAGTTGTACCCGAAGCCCCATTAGCCACAGATGCCGTGGTTAACGACGAGCTTGAGTTAGCCTGAGAGTTCTGCTTAGTCTGCCTATTTTGAGACGGTGATGATTGTGCGCCGCTCGTCCCAGCAATCGATTGGGCTGTGTTTGGCAAAGCTGGCACTGATCCCGTCAACGTCTTAAGTGAAGCGTTGTTTTGTTTGCGGAGCGTCAGCACGTTCTTGCGAATATCCTGATAATACCGCTGCTTGAACGTTTTGTCTTTTAATAAGGTCGCAATTACAACGTTCGAGTCAGTAAACTCATTCGCCTTGTTCAGCGTTAAGGCCTGCTGATACTGTTGTTGATACGTCTTGCGTTTATCCTGAATCTTCTGCAATAAAGTCAACTGTTCGCGAGCTTGCTGAATCAGCGTCGTTGCCCCGTGCTTAGTCGTCTTAACGGTCGTGAAGTCTTGTTTGGCCGCGCTAAACTTCCGGTTGTTCATCGCCTGCGTGCCATCCACGTAAGTCTGGATCTGGGTCAAATAGCGCTGAGCCGTCGCATTGCTAGCCCGTGTCCGCGAAGCGTGCGTAAAACTCGTCTCAGCCAACGAATAATCGTGATTTTTCAGCGCCCGTTCACCCGTCCGCATCTCATCAGCATAGGATTCTTCTTGCAACCGATAACGTGTGTAAGAGTAACTACCGACCCCCACGGCGATAATTACCGCAAACACGATCCACATCCATCTCTTCATCACGACACCCCCATTAGCTGATTTTCCAATTAATTTATTATACCATGTTTGCAAACAACCTCGCGATTCGTTGTGCTTACAAAACCATTTTCATAGGCGTATAATAATTAATGTATTTTACGAAGAAAGGATCCTTATTGCAATGTTAGAGAAAACTTTTTACCACACCCTTTTGAGTCACTCATTCAATATCCCCGTCACAGTGAACTACTGGGATGGTAGTAGTGAAACTTATGGTGAAGGCACACCAGAAGTAACAGTGACATTTAAAGAAGCCATTCCAATGCGCGACATCACTAAGAATGCGTCCATCGCACTCGGTGAAGCCTACATGGATGGCAAAATTGAAATTGACGGCAGTATTCAGAAATTAATTGAATCCGCCTACGAATCGGCAGAAAGCTTTTTCAACAATTCCAAATTCAAGCGGTTCATGCCAAAACAATCGCACTCTGAAAAGAAGAGCCAACAGGATATTCAGAGCCATTATGACGTTGGTAACGACTTCTATAAGATGTGGCTTGACCCAACCATGACCTATTCCTGTGCTTACTTCAAGCACGATACGGATACGTTGGAAGAAGCACAGATTCATAAAGTGCACCACATCATCCAAAAGCTCAACCCACAACCTGGCAAGACGCTACTTGATATCGGTTGTGGTTGGGGAACCTTGATGTTAACGGCTGCGAAGGAATATGGCCTAAAAGTCGTTGGTGTCACCCTTTCCCAAGAACAATATAACTTAGTTGCCAAGCGCATCCAAGATGAAGGCTTGAGCGATGTTGCCGAAGTGCGGTTACAAGATTACCGTGAACTAGGCGATGAGACCTTTGATTACATCACCAGTGTCGGCATGTTTGAACACGTTGGTAAGGACAACTTAGCAGTGTACTTCGAACGCGTTAACCACTACCTTAAAGACAACGGTGTCGCTTTACTGCACGGGATTACCCGGCAACAAGGTGGTGCGACTAACGGTTGGTTAGACAAGTACATCTTCCCAGGTGGCTACGTTCCCGGGATGACCGAAAACCTCCAACACATCGTTGAAGCCGGCCTACAAGTCGCTGATGTTGAAACGTTACGGCGGCATTACCAACGGACCACTGAAATCTGGGACGAAAACTTCAATGCCAAACGTGCCGCAATCGAAGAAAAGATGGGCGTACGCTTCACGCGGATGTGGGACCTCTATCTCCAAGCCTGCGCCGCTTCCTTCCAATCTGGTAACATCGACGTTATGCAGTATCTCGTTACTAAGGGTGCTTCATCACGGAACTTACCAATGACGCGGAAGTACATGTATGCGGACAACCGTATCAATAAAAATGCTTAATGTAGCTTAAAACAAGCTTTCAGAATTTTATGAATTCTGAAAGCTTGTTTTTTTGTTATTACTTATAACTCAGGGGTTTAATGGCGAATTAATCTTTTTATGGCGGAAAGCTCGTTGTTCATAGAGCACCATCACTGTACTCGTTTTGCTTGATTACTCGCTTAATTCATTTATCGGACGAACTAACCGCGTCTAGAGTCGGTTTGAGCCAGGACTAAGCTGCCCCTAAACCCCTGACCCGTTGTACGCGTAATCATCGAATAAAGTTCATAGCGTCCTGATTTTTCATGAAACCGCCAAGCTTCTGATTACCTTTTTCAGAGATCTTTCTACTAATTTTCAGTAACCGCCGCACGTACCCAGTCCAACACGCGCTGGTACGCTAGGAGCGCGCCTAAGAAGAAGGCCGCAGCCAGTGCCGCCGACAACGGCAACTTGTCGAACATCTCTGCTGGCAACACTAGCGCTAACAGCGGAAACGCGTAGGCAGCTGGCAATTTAAGCCGTAAGCCTAACAATAACAAGTACACTAACGGCATGGTCAATACCGTCGTCAGTAGCCACGAAGCGACCAGCAAGTGCACGCCAACGCCAATCGTCGCTGCGGCAGTCAATGCGGCCCATTGTTTAACGGCGAGTTTCACCGAATAATCTGGTTGCTGGGTTGCCTCGAAGAAAACCACAATGACCGGCGGAATCGCAGCCATCTGCGGCTGGCCTACGAACCACACGATACTGACCCAGAGGAGCACGAGACAACTAAAGCCCAGCATTTGCCACCAATTAGCGGTGGCCGGTGCCGAATGCATTGCTGGTTGTCGTTGCTGCAATCGAACACCGACCATTAGGCTCAGCGTCCAAAAGAAAATTGCGACAATGAATGACCAGTGGGTGGCGTTAATGATGATGGGTAATAGTCCAGTTGCAAAGGCTGGCGCCAAGTTGGATCTCAACCCTTTCAATAGTAGCAACATCAATAGCACGCCAATCAAAACTTTGATTGGATAATCCGCTGGCAGGCGGTTGACCAAGAAGCCGATGACCGCCGTTCCTGATGGCGCCAAGAATAATTTACTGGGTTGCCGTGTCCAGTCCGCCTTGCGATAGATCCAAGTCCCCGCTGTCAGGGCCCCAATCTCCGGCAAAATAACTTCCACGTCATGCAAATAGGTGGCGCTCGCCACCATTAGTAAGATAAATGTCCACCCTAATAGGTAACGCCAACTCGTCTTATGTTCTAAATCCATCCGTTCAATATTCCTTTCTTATATCAATTTACATATATTTTAATTATTAACGTAACGATTGGTATTGTAACATAAAGTGGTTATTAACTTCAAATTTTCAGAAAATTAGTTTTTTTCACCATTATTGCCATCTCAAAATATC
>NZ_JAGYGS010000082.1:0-10585 GCF_018991185.1 Lactiplantibacillus sp. 7.2.4 | reverse complement strand
TAAATGTGTTTAGCGTTTTCTCTCCATTCGTTGAAAGTAGCTTTATAACAGACTGAATAAGCTGGTATCGAATATTAGCTTCGCTTCCAGAAACTTGGTAACCATTCTGACGGCTATACTGTATCTGTAAATGATTGTCCTTCAGTCTAGTATTTATTTCTTTAATGTCTTTTGAGATCGTTGACTGGCTGACTTGGACAAAGTCAATCAAATGAAAGAGAGACAAGTATTCTTGAGTAGTAGCGACACGGTAGAATAAGAATAGTTGGCGTTCTTCATTACTAAGAATATAGTTGTCAGGCAGCTTGTTTTCCTTGTTAGAACGCAGGCTTAACATGTATTTGTAGGTTTCTGGTGGGACAACGATATAAATGCCATCAGCGTTAATTGGCGCAAGCGCATGTTCTTTAAAGAAGCTATTTACTTTTCTTAAAGTGTATTCAAATTGTCGCTCACTGTACTTCAACTTGGTCAGTAAGTCTTGAGTTGTCATGGTAGGGGACTGAATTAACATATCAATGATTTGCAATTGTTTGAAATCCAATAGTATTCCTTCTTTCGATAAAATATACTATTTTTAGTGTAAACTATTGATCATAATTAATTGAATGTTGGAAAATATAAATACTAAAAGCTCTGTGCCTTAGTGATGTTAAAAGCACGGAGCTGAGACTAGTAGTTGTTATTTCTGGCGAAAATTGTCAATTTTAGTTCTAATATCTTGTGCATTTTTGGCAATCTCATCAGAGGAACCTTTTGAAAACGCACCTCCAATACCAACAATATCTACACCAGATTCAAGCCAATCTGTGATGTTATCCCCGTTGACACCGCCGGATTCTAGTAACGGTAGATCAGGAAGTGGTGTCTTGATCGTTGAGATAACATCTGGTCCGATAATTCCACCGTAAGGAAATACCTTGATAAAACTTGCACCAAAACGGGCAGCTTCCACCATTTCAGTCACGGATGTACAGCCTGGTGCGTAAGGAATCTGATATTGATTGCAGATTGCTGCAACTTCTTTATCAAAAATAGGCGAATAAATAAACGCGGCACCATGAGAAATAGCGTCTTTTGCAGTAGGAGCGTCAAGAACTGTACCTGCACCAACTAAAATACGTTCATCAAACTTTTTATGCAATGCATCAATTGCCAGTGGGGCAGAAGAATTTGTATAACTTACTTCCATTACATCTACGTGACCCTTCAAAATACCTGAAGCAATTTCAAGAACACGTTCAGTGTCCGCACGTACGACCGCGAGAGCGCCAGATTGATAAATTCGGTTCATTATTTGTAATTTTTTCATAATTATCACCTTAGATAATAGTCTTGTTTTTATAATCAATAATGACTGCTGAGATGGCTTGTTGTTGTTCAGCTGAAGGTGGTAAGCAAGGCGCGCATGCTGGTCCGACATCGATTCCACAGAGCTTTATTGCAACCTTTAAGGCGCCAGGAGTGGTTGCGCCGTGCAAGATCAAGCGAAGTGGTTCAATTGCAGCCTGACACTTCGCAGCGGCAGTTAAATTTCCAGCTTGATAATATTTAAAGATATTAGCATCGTTATCTGACAAGACATTTGCGGTGGCTGCAATTGCACCATCACCACCTAGCTTTAATAGTTCAAGAATTTTTGAGTCGGATCCCGCCAAAACAGCGAAGTCGGAGCGGGACCGCTTGTCCAGATATGCTTGCATGTTATCCAGCTTTCCTGAACTGTCCTTGATACCGATAATGTTGTTATTTTTCGATAATTCTGCAACAGTATCGGGAGCCACATTAACACCGGTTTTCCCTGGAATATTATAAATAAGAATAGGAATATCCACATTATTTGCAATTTCAGTATAGTGATGAATTAATTCGTCCTGAGTAGGTGGAACGAAAAAAGGTGTTATCACTGACAATGCATCTGGATGTAAGGCAGCAATCTTCTGACTAAATGCAATCGTTTTGCCTGTACTATTGAGGCCTGTACCGACATAAACGTTGATTCGATGTCCAACATAATCAATGACAAACTTTGCAAATTTTAGCTTTTCACTTTCGTCAAACATATATGCTTCGCCATTCGTACCAAGAATAAATACGCCAGATATTTGTGACTTTAACAGTTTATCTAGCAGTGCCTTTGTACGCTCTAAACTAATCTCACCGGTATCGGTGAGCGGCGTAACCATTGCAGCGATGATTCCGGAAACTTTCATAAATCGCACACTTCCTAATAACTTAGTGAATTAAACCTAGGAACCAGTTGAGTAGCGATCCGATAACGTTGTAATCGACATTAGGGAAGGTAGATCCAGTAATTCCTAGTGAAGAGAAGGTTGGGTAAAGTAATAGTGGCAAGAAGGCAAGCAACAACCCAACAACGAATGATCCTAAAATGGCCCCACGCCAGCCACCTGTTGAATTACCGAAGACGCCAGCTGTGCCTCCTGAGAAGAAGCAAATATGGGCGGCGGGAATAATGACGAGCGGAAATTTCAAAAATACCATGATAACAATTGCAAGTAAGCCAGCAGTATATGAGCTCAGAAAGCCAACAAGTACGGCGGTAGGTGCAAACGGAAAAATTGTAGGTACGTCTAACGCGGGCCGTGAGCCTGGGATGAATTTTTCTGAAATGGCGACAAACGCCGCAGTAATTTCTGCTAAGAACATCCGAACACCACTCATTAAAATTGAAATCCCAGCCGTGAATGTCAAAGCTTGAATAAGCGGATATACTAGCCAATCTGTTGTGCCAGATAGCTTTGTAACAACTGTTTTACCAGCTGCGAGCGCTGCAATATAGAAGATAATCAGCATAACGACAGCGACACCCATTAAAAAGTCCTTGAAAAATGATAACCATTCTGGAAACTTGATGTTTTCTGTCGTTTCATCTTTATGCTTACTAAATACACCTCCGAGAAAGCTGGATAAAGCGTAGCCAATCATATTAAAGTGTCCGATCGCCTGAGAGTCGTTACCGGTAATTTTACGCATGAAGGGCTGACAAAGTTGAGGGAGTGCTGCGGATACAAATCCTAAGATGGTACCTCCGACAATAATGGCAGTAGTATTGGTATAACCATAGGCTTTAAGGATTAATGCAAGAACACATGCAAAGAATAAACTATGTCCTCCGGTAAAAAAGACATTTTTAAATGGTGTAATTCTTGCAAATACTAAGTTCATAATGAATCCTAAGATCAGGGTGACAGATACGACAAACCCATATTTGCCTTGTGCTAATGCCGTAGCAGCTTCTGGCGCTGCAATGACTCCAGTAATATGAAATCCCTTTTGAAACATCGTATTGAAGTTTTGTAGGGTAGTGGTCATTGTACTAGCACCAACACCGAAAATTAGGAATCCGATAGCGGTTCTAAATGTTCCTGTCAAGACGTCAGTTGGCTTTTTATGTTGTGCCATTAGCCCGATTAGTGAGACGATACCTAAAAGAATGGCAGGATTAGACAGTAGACTTACAATAAACTGCATGATTTAACATCCTTTCATTGACCAATTTAGTTCAGGCACCTACTTTAGAAACGGCTTCGCTTAATTTGGAATAGATCTCGTTTTTGTCCATAATGTTGGTGATCCCAATAATTTCCTTCTTAATTCCTTCATTCTGTAAGTCTTGAGCTACATCACTAAGTGCGATGATGATTGGCCCATCAAAACTTGGGACACCATCGAGTGAAGAATGTTCGATAGTGACAGGAAGACTGTGTTCAGAAATGACCTCGTTTAATTTGATCTTTAACATTAAACTAGAACCAACACCAGCACGACATGCAACTAAAGCTTTAATCATAATAATCAACCTCTTTTAATTAATATTTTGTTTACAAAATTCTTGAATGTAGTTAAATACCGCATTTGTGTCGTTGGCGTGATCTAAAAAGTCATAAAAATCGTCTTTAGATAACAGCGCGACTAACTCTTGAAGCGCCTGCAGATGAGAGCTGGAATCTGGCGCACCTAGGGTAAATATGAAAGATACCGGATCATTATCTTTGTTGTGAAATCTAACAGCCGGATTCAGAACTGTTAACCCCATAGATAATTCATGAATTCCATATTTGCTTGGCGCATGTGCCAGTGCAACTCTGGGGGCTACGACAAAATAGGGACCGTAGTTTTGGACAGAATGAATGATCTCATTGACATATTCGCTTGTGATCAATTGAGCGTCTAGCAGTGGTTTTACAGATTTTTTGATGGCATCCTCCCAATCGTTTGCTTGTACATTCAAGCGGATATATTCAGGCTTGATAATTTTTTCTAACATTTAAATTCACCTCTTTTGCCTATCGCTTTGAACAATTACATCATACGTTGTAAGCGCTACCTTTTTCAATTCTCTTTCATTGTCACTTTTGTCCTGTAACTCGATAAAGATCGCAATCTAAACAAAATAAAATCAGCCAAGCTGCTGATATTGCAGCGTTTTAAATAGTGAACAATTATACTAAGTTGTACTTTTTGAGTGCACTATGAACAAAAGTAAGTATGGAAATCTATTGAAAGCGAGGTATCGGTTCCATATTCTGGATAGTGTAAAAACAGAAAGGATATGAGCTTATGACATCTGAAGTTTTATCACTAGTCACGAATACAATTGACAATGAGATGGAGACGTTAGAGAAGGTTCGCAATAGTGTCGATGATCGTTATCATGATGTGATTGATGCAATTCTTGCTTGCAGAGGTAAGGTTATCTTTATGGGGGTAGGAAAGTCAGGACTAATTGGACGGAAGTTGGCTGCGACTTTTTCGAGTACTGGGACACCGGCTTTCTTTGTACACGCAACAGAGAGTGTGCATGGCGACTTGGGTATGATTGAAGATAGAGATATCGTTATCTTAATTTCTAATAGTGGAGAAACCAGAGAAGTATTGGCACCATTACCATCTCTACAAGTCATCGGTGCTAAGACAATTGCGTTTACTGGAAATCTAACGTCGAGTTTGGCTGAGAAGACTGACTTAAGCTTATTGATTCCGATTGATAAGGAGGCGGATGCACTCAATTTGGCTCCAACTGCCAGCTCAACGGCTGTACTAGTGGTTGGGGACGCGATTGCATGTACGATTTCAGAACTCAAAAAGTTCAGCAAAGAAGACTTTGCTATCTTCCATCCGGGGGGCAGCTTGGGCAAAAAGTTAACTCAATAGAAGAACGAATACGTGAGGCCACTTCAAAATGACAAGAATTGAAGTGGCTTTTGTGTGCATCGTGCCTCAATCGCTGGCTGGAGATGTTGAAAAATAGTGTCTAATATACAAAATAACAATGAAAACGTTTTCGTAACGTGCTATACTACATCTGTCACATGAATATAAGCGCCGGCATCAATAGTTGGTCAAATATGAGGAGGAATGGCACATGGCTACATTTGAAGATATTAAGGGATTTGTTTTTGATTTAGATGGTGTAATCACTGATACCGCAGCATTTCATACGCAGGCTTGGCATCAAGTGGCGGATAAGGTAGGTGTTGAATGGGATGATCAATTGGGAGATGCACTCAAGGGAATTAGTCGGATGGACTCACTTAATTTGATTCTGGAACGTGGGAATAAGGAAAATGCATTTACGGAAGACGAAAAAGTTTCGTTAGCGACAGAAAAAAACGAGAATTATTTAACGCTCGTTAATCAAATGACACCGGCTAATATCTTGCCAGGCATCTCTGAATTTCTAGTGGCGTTACAGGATCAGGGCTACCAAATGTCATTGGCATCCGCTTCTAAAAATTCACCATTAGTGCTGAAAAAGCTGGGTTTATCCCGCTTCTTTACTAAAGCCGTGGACCCAACAACCTTGAAACATGGCAAACCAGATCCTGAGATTTTTAGGCGTGGTGCTGAATTATTAGCATTAGATCCGAGTCAATGTATCGGTGTGGAAGATGCTGCGGCCGGCGTTGCGGCGATTAATGCGGCAGAAGAAACTTCGATTGGAATTGGCAATCCCGAAACTTTAGCTAGTGCGGATATTAACTTTACAAAGACAACTTTGCTCACACTAGACAATATTAAAAGTGCTATGGATCGCTAAATAGCAGCACTTTTGGTGATGGATAGCGAGAACTAGATGTATGTTGAATCAAAAAAATCCGAATAAATAATAATGAAAGCGCTTGCTAAAAATCTGAATTAGGGTTATATTTGAGCCATGTTCGAAAACGTTTTTGTAACAAAAAGAAGGTCAATAAAAGGAGTGACCATAATGCGATCTAAATATCTGTTGCTACGCGTGTTGGCAGGCATGGTTGATGTGATTGTAGTGTATGTCCCGGTAGTTGTGTTGGCAATTCTAATTTTACATGCGAATTTTAGAGTTGCAGATATTTTAGGCCAGCTAGGGTTCGTCGTTTATAACATCATCATGATTGCAAGCTATCAAGGACAGACATTGGGGAAGAAGATTGGTCGCGAGTATGTCTTGATTAATGACGAGCTACCAAATGGCAAGATGTTAATTGCCGGGATTCGAGAAGTCACGAAAGTTATTTATTTTTTGCCATTCGTGGGTTGGATCTTCGGTGTAATCAGTTTGGTCTTAGGTGCGCTGACTGGTCGAATGATTCATGACTATTTTGGTAATAGCACGGTGGTATTAGAAAAAGATTTAGTACGGCTCGAGAAGTGAGGCTAACCATGAAAAACTTACCTTTAACTAATATTAATACCGTTGGTTTGGTTGTGGTGTTCTTGATCACCGTCATTTATGCGGTGGTGATCGTTTACAAACATCGGGACCGTAACGATATTCGGCAAATTTATAAATGGTATCTCGGTTATTTGTTGCCATTTATCGTGCTTTCCATGATTTTTCACTTACAGATTGCAATACAAATAGGCATCTATTTGGCAGGTGCAGGGATTATATTACATCGGTCGAATAGGTATTTTTACCGATATTGAGAGGGGCAGTATTCATGCAACTTGGAGTTGGAACGGATCCAAGCAATCCTTGGATTTTACAAGAAAAAGAATTTAATTCTCGCCATTTAGGAAAATTTGAAGCGGTGATGTGCCAGGGGAACGGCTACATGGGGGTTCGTGCAGCCACTGAAGAGCACTATGTTGGTGAGCACCGCGATATGTTAATTGCAGGGACGTTTGATAAATTCGATGGTGAGGTTAATGAATTGCCGAACTTACCGGATGTGACAGAAATCAAAATCGAAATTAACGGACAGTTATTGGACCTTAATCAGGGGGAAGTTAGTGATTATCGTCGAATCATTGATTTGAAAAGTGGCTTATTGACACGCTCATTTACCTGGACGATTGCTGAGCATGCTTACCGGTTAAAGTTTGAACGATTAGTTTCAATGGCTAATCGGCACTTGATTGTTTCACGGGTGACGATCACGCCGCTTGATGGTCAAGCGATAGTGAAAGTGCAATCGGGGATTGACGGACAGCAGACTAACAGTGGCTCGCAACATTTAGTTGAAGGCGACAAGCGGTTATTTGACGGCGAGTTTATGCAAATGTTAACCAGCACTAACGAGTCGAAGATTAATATGGCAATGACAACTTGTCACAAGTTTAAAACGGCTGATGGTCATGCGATTAAGCAGCATATGGAGATTGGGCGGCGACAGGTGTTCTTCAATTTTACGGATACGATTGCAGCTCAAGCTACCTTGCAATTTGTCAAATACAGCACGTTGGTTACTGATCGGGATAATGACTTTCAAGGTCAGGATTTAGCTGCGTTACAAGAATTTGGGTTAACACAGTTGAAGACAGCATGTGCCGAATCATTCGACGAACAACTGGCTGCAACGACGGCAGCTTGGCAGCAATCAGTGTGGGACTACGGTAAGTTGCAAATAGAATCTAGTGATATGGACGATCAAGTCGCACTTAATTTTGCTCGTTATCAATTAGCCATCTCAACGCCTGTACACGATCACCGCATGAATATTGGTGCGAAGGGCTTAACAGGTGAAGGCTACAAAGGTCATACTTTCTGGGATACTGAAATCTTTATGTTGCCATATTACATCTTTACTAAACCAGAAGTGGCCAAAAGCCTGATTGAGTATCGGTACTTGGGACTCGCGGGTGCACATCGAAAATCCCAGGATAATAAATATGCAGGCGCCCAGTTCCCATGGGAAGCGGCTTGGCCGTCGGATGGTGAATCGACACCGGTCTGGGGTGCTGCAGATATTATTACTGGTCGGGCGATGAAGATCTGGTCTGGATTTATTGAACAACATATTACGAGCGATGTTGCGTATGGTGCGATGGAATATGTTAATGCTACTGGCGATGATCAATTCGCATTAGACAAGGTTTACGAGATTATTTTGGATGCCGCTCGATTCTGGGCGAGTCGTCTTGAATATAACGAAACAGCTGATCGCTACGAAATCAATGATGTGATTGGTCCAGATGAATACAAAGAACATATCAATAACAATGCATTTACCAACTACACAGCTCAGTGGACGTTGCAAACAGCCATTGATTTGTATGAAGTGCTAAAAACTAATGAGCCTAAGAAGTTTGCCGAGCTCAACCAGAAGTTGGATTTGGATAAGTACTATCAATTATGGCAAGCACAAGTTGATAAAATTTACTTGCTACAGCCCAATGCTGATGGTGTGATTCCAGAAAATGATACGTACTTGTCTCTCAAGACGATTGATTTAAGCAAGTACAAGACGGCTGAACATGTTGGCGGCATCTTCAATGATTATAACTTGGATCAGATTTCTAAGATTCAAGTAACTAAGCAGGCGGATGTCCTACTGTTGCTGTACTTGTTTGAACAAAAATTTGCGGCTCAAGAAAAACGGATTAATTGGGATTATTATGAACCGAGAACGACACATGATTCATCTTTGTCCCTATCAACACACGCGGTATTAGCATCGGATCTTAAGATGACCGATAAAGCCTATGAGTTGTTCCAGCGGGCCTGCCAGATTGATATTGGTCCAGACATGGCGTCATCTAATGATGGCACTCATTCAGCGTCATTAGGCGGTATTTGGAATGCAGTCGTGTTCGGTTTCGGGGGCGTACGGTTGTTAGGTGAGACGCTCAGAATTGAGCCACATTTGCCGGAAGCTTGGACCAATTTGAGCTTTGAAATCTTTTGGCAACAACAACGGTTACGAATTACAGTTGGTAAGTCACGTTTGACGGTTAAAGCGCTTGATGCAACAGCACCAGTTAGCTTTGAACATCGGGGTAAGCAGTATCGATTAAGTGAAAATGAAAGCGCAATCATAGACTTGTAAATTACTTGAGGAGTGAGCATGTTATGAAAAGTTGGATTAAAAGTATCGGGGTATCAGCTGCGCTAATGGCATCTGTTGGCATGTTGGCAGCTTGTGGAAACAAGTCATCATCGTCTAAGCAAACTGATTTTAAAGGTCAGACTTTAAAAATTGGGATCTGGTACGGTAGTGATCAGGAACGTTCTGGTATCAACAAGGTTATTAAGGGCTTTGAGAAGAAGACCGGCGCTAAGGTTACAACTAAAGTCTACACGAATTTTAACACCCAGATTCAGGCTGATTTATCAGGACACAAAGCACCAGATGCGTTTTATATGGATTCATCAATGTATCCGTGGTTTGAAAAACAAGGGGTACTTGAAAAGTTAGATGCTAAGCAGATGCAGTCTTCTAAGTTTTATCCTAATCTGATCAATGCCTTCAAAACAAAGGGTAACTTGTATGGTGTTCCTAAGGATAATTCAACATTAGGCTTAATGGTTAACAAAAAGATGTTGAACAAGACTGGCGTTAAGATCACAAGCATTCCAACGAGCTATGATGGCTTGATCAAGTGGCTACCTGGATTCCAAGCTAAGCTCGACAAAGCTTATGGTAAGAACAAGGTCAAGGCGATGACTTATGATCAAGATATGGCCCGCAATTATACGATTATGAAGACTGATGGTGGGAAGCCAATTAAGTCTAATGGTGATGCTAATCTTGCCAGTGCCAAAGTACTTGAAAATATGAAGTTGTATCAACGGCTAGTTGCAACTGGTGCAGTCGCAACTGCGAAGGATTTAGGCGCTGGTGACAACGGGACTGCTTTTGGGACCGGTAAAGTTGCGCTGACTGAAGAAGGAAATTGGACTTATCAAGTTCAAAATCAACAGTACAAGACAGATTACGCCGTCTTACCAATGCCATCTTATAAAGGTTCTCGTCGTGGGATGATCTTTACCGTTGGCTGGGGCGAATATGCTGGTAGTAAGGTTAAGCCACTTGCGAGTGCTTGGATTGCGTATGCCACCAGCAAAGAAGGTCAATCAAAGTGGGCAAAGACCGTTGGTACCATGCCTAGCCGTCCGGATGTCGCTAAAGAATTGAAACTAACCGATAACGATGCGATGAAGACCTGGTTAGGTGCAACTAAGTATTCCACCGTATGGCAAGATGGGACGACTGCAGCGACAGTTAACACATCATATCAAAACTTTGTTGCAAAAGCCTTAGATGGTAAAACAACGATGAAGTCCGCCATGACAAGTGCTGATAAGCAAGCCAATGCCGCGATTTCTAAAGCAAATTAAAGTTTGGAACGGTAGGAC
>NZ_JAGYGS010000081.1:0-10629 GCF_018991185.1 Lactiplantibacillus sp. 7.2.4 | reverse complement strand
TTCCATAGGGGTTCACTTTACTTCCATGATGGAGCGCTGCTTTTTTGGCCGTTAGAATAATCAAGAATGGACATTTTTATGCCCAGGATAATCAAATGCAAGTTGGACTAAGAGCTGCAATCCAGCGGCCGCAACCCAGATGACCAACCAAATGAAGCTGATCCAATTGATCCAAGCCGCATGAGTAAAGAGGTTAATGAGGAGTAGCCAGTTCATACCAAACAGCCAACCACAAAGACTCGTTTGGATTGGCCGCACCCAGTTTAGTGGTGGCTGTGGTCGGAGTGGTGCAATGATAATTAGTGCTGCAGGTATTAGCATGCTCTCGATGAGCGCCCCGTAATGTTGGGGGTCGGCTTGCCAGGCACTGATGCCGAAAATACCGTAATGAATGGGAATCACATTCAATAGTTGTGCGCGCCACAAATACAGTCCAAGTGGTTGGAGCACCAGTAAGATGAATAAACCGGCAATTAGCTTGCGCATCTAATCACTGCTTTCTTATTAGTTAATAACGTCATTTTATCAGGCTATCAACTAACTGACTACCGTATTATTGTAAAATTCACGTAAAAACGCTGTAAAATCCGACTATGATTTGTTCACTATGTTTTCATAACGTCAATAATGGGAAAATATGAAAATAGTGCGTATAATACCGACTTAATAAAGGTATTTGGGGGGATTGCAATGATTTTAATCACGCTTGCCATGACAATTTCGGTCATGTTCTATCTTTATTTTTTAATCAATCTGGGGTTGATCAACCACTACCGGGAGCCGACCCGCGTCTATCTCAAAGGCCCAACCCCGTATCAGCTCTTTTTGATTATCCCGGTTCTGAATGAAGAGCGCGTCATTGGCAAAACCGTGGCCCAGCTCTCTAATGCACTCGATCAATTACCGGCATCCATCCATGCCCAGTTAATCGCAGTGGATGATGATTCTAGCGACCACAGTTTATTGATGCTAACTCAATCGCAGTCACCGTATTTGCAAGTTTTACACCGTGCCGCCAACGAACAGGCGGGGAAGGGGGCGGTCTTAAATACGGCCGTGCAGTACATTCACCGGACGTTGGCAACAGATGTTGACCCGCGCAAAACCGTCATTGGTGTACTGGATGCCGACGCATTTATGAACGCTTCGGATTTAACTCGGGTGGTTGCCCGTTTTGAACAAGATGCCCGGTTAGCGATGCTCCAAACGAGTGTTAGTATTTACAACCAACCCAATTGGCTCACTAAGATGCAAAATTTTGAATTCATGGGCGTTAATAACGCGACACAACAGCTTCGTAATCACCTCGGACAAGGAATTGCATCGGGGAATGGTCAGTTTGTGCGCTTCGATTTGGCGCTGAAAAATCCGTGGGGCGATCGGTTACTTGAAGATTTGGAGTTTACCCTGCGAACCTGGCTGTTGGGCGGGACACGAACCGAGTTTGACCACACGCTGGTCGTACAGCAAGAAGCTGTCGAACAGCTCAAACCGTTTTTCCGCCAACGCGTTCGCTGGTGTCAGGGCGCCGTGCAGTGTATGCATTACTTACCAGCGCTCTGGCGGTCACCATACTTGAACGGCTTTCAAAAAGTCGATACGAGCATCTGGATTTTGATGCCCATCACTGGTTGTATCGTACCGGCTACCAGTTTAGTGACACTAACCATTCTGATTCAGCGTAGTCTGGTCCATTGGCAAGCTGGATGGCACCATCTCGCAATCGGCACACTGGTCATGATTGCGTTAGCCGCGTGTTGCGTGCTAGCCGCGCTTTATCAGCGTAACTGTACGACCGTTCATCAGCCAATGTCCTTAGCGCTCGCCATTCGTGAAGCGTTAAGCTTTCAAGCATTCTTATTAATTATTAGCCTCACGCCATACGTTGCGATTTATCGGCAACTGCGCGGACAGACCGCTTGGGCCAAAACTCATCACGGGACGGTGATTCGACCACGCAAATACGCTGGACTTAAACGATCATACTAAGGATAGGAAGGAATCGACTCATGAAATGGCTAAAACATCTGTTTCAAACGATTGTTTTACTAGTTGCCGCGGGACTAATGAGCTGGTTATTGGTCGCAAATTTGGAGATTGGCTTGCCACAACACGCGACTCCGAGCACGCTGTTCACTAGTGGACTAATCTTCTTAATCCTGATCAGTGCCATTGGCTTTGGCAGTTGGTGGCTCAGTCGACACGGTACGGCCTGGTTGCTGAGTGTATTTGTGGGACTAACTTTACTCAAATTACCGTTAATTGCCGGGCTAAAGATTCAGCCAACCTCGGATTTTTGGAACTATCACACGCTCGCGGCCTTTAGTGCCCAAGGATTAACTTGGAAACAGCTATGGCAACAAGGGGTCATTGGAAACTACGTCCTATTTCCACACGCGCTCAATATTGCAAACGGGTTCAGCTTAGCTGCGGCTTTTGGCGGCGATAATTATTTTGTTAGTCAACTGATTAATATCAGTTGTAGCTGGTTTGATATGCTGCTCATTTACTGGTTAGTCGCGCGCTGGCTATCCCGTCAATTAGGCATTGCAGCAGCGCTCATCTTCTATTGTATTCCCGCATACTGGTTGTATGGAAGCTTGTTAAATGGCGGTGAACCGTTCTTCTTAACCAGTGTGTTGCTCAGCATGTACGCCCTGACACGCGCGTTAGTCCCACTTTCGACAACCACTCGGACTGACCAACGCTTGTTCCTCGGACTAGCTGTCATCGCAACGGTGGTGGCCAATATGCTACGTCCAATCATGGCGGTATGGGTGATTGCTGTGGCGCTTATGGCCGCATTTGTCTACAGTCGTTCGAACTGGCAGCGATTGCAGCCGCAATATCGACAGCTTCTGCTATATAGTGGGGTTGTGCTAGCTTTATTCGTCACGGCGACCAATCTCGACAGCTGGCTTTACGGCATTCGAATCGCACCATCCCGCGTTGAAACGTTGTACAGTTTGGCGACCGGTACTGATCCAAATACTCACGGGACCTACAGTGCCCATTTACAAGCAAGTGTTGATCATGAACTGCGAGTCGCACCAACGTTGAATCAGGCGTACCCACAAATCACGCGGCACCTGGAAACGACGCTACAAACTAATTTGACGCATATCAAACCACAGTTGGGCAACTTTGCAAATCAGAAGATGCAAAACTTCGCCCGCGAAGATTATGGTTACGACTGGTCGTTATATAATCTTAGTCACCATGGTGGTGCGCTCAATCACAACTGGTTTCACTGGGCACCCATAATCGTGTCTCTAGCTGTCATTTATTGGCAAGGCATGTTGGTGTTAGCGTTACTCAGCATCATGATGGGGCTCTGGCTTCAGTGGCGGCACCATTATTTGAATACCTACTTGATGATGGCTGCTTTATTATTCGACGGGTTCACGCTAACCGCCTTACCACTGGAAGTGCAGGGGCGGTATCACGTGATTTTGTACTTACCAATTATCATGTTGCTGATTTGTGGGGTGGCCGGGGTCAAATTATGGTGGCGTCAACGACAGCATCATTTGACGATCATTAACGCCAGCAACAGTATCTCGGGGGCCTAGTCAGTTTGGGGCTGGTTTGTTGTCGATCTTCACTGGCACTATAAGATTCATGGAAAATATCGATTGTGGTCTTCGAAAAGCTTGTCGGGGATACGATCGATATTTTTATTCGCCATTAATTAAAACTTTTTTGATCAAACGCTTGCCTTGAAGTTACTTCAAGGTTCTATACTAGTAATTGTATTGAAGTCATTGGAAGGAGGAAACCGATCCTTGTTAAAACATATTATTGTGGTTTACTATTCATGGTCAGGCAATACTGCGAAAGCAGCACGGGAGATTGCGGCACAGGCACATGTTAGTCCAATTGAACTAACGGTTGCTGATGACACATTCTCAGCCGATATGTATGCCACCGCAACCATCGCTCAGCACCAGATTGAGACGGATACGTTGCCTCAACTGACCAACGTCATGCCCAGTGTTAGTCCAGATGACATTGTACTGGTCGGTGGCCCAGTCTGGCACCACTCAGTTGCAACCCCAGTCCGGCAATTCTTGCGTCAAATAGCGGGTTTTAAAGGCATTGTCGCACCATTTTATACGCATACGGGAACTCCGGGGACATATGAGGCCGAGATTGCCCAACTAATTCCAACTGCGCAGGTTAAGTCAGGCCTCGCAGTTGACCGTCAGACGACCACGCCACAGATTCTGCAATGGCTGAAAACCGTTGCAGCATAGCGTCTGACGACTAGGGACAACGCCATATATCAAGAATCAGGGTCATGATGTGCTGATTAGACTAAATTTTGAGCCACGATAATTGAATCAATTAAATCACTAACAATTTTAAACAGCTTTAGGAGGCTATTAACTATGAAAACAGCAGTATTTGTTGAACCAGGAAAAGTTGAAGCACGCGAATTGCCAAAGGCGACCATTAAACAACCCACAGACGCCGTTTTACGGATCGTTCGGGCGTGTGTCTGTGGATCAGATTTGTGGTGGTTCCGCGGGATTTCAGATCGTAAGCACCCGTCAGCGGTCGGCCATGAAGCCATCGGGGTGGTTGAATCTGTCGGCGATGAAGTGACCCATGTCAAACCAGGTGATTTTGTTATTGCACCGTTTACGCATGGTTGTGGGCATTGTGCCGCTTGTTTGGCCGGTTTTGAAGGTAACTGTCTCAACAATCATCCCGATGAAATGGTTGGCTATCAGGGTGAATATTTACGTTTCACCAATGCGGACTGGTCACTGGTTAAAGTACCTGGCCAACCAAGTGATTACACCGACGCGCAGTTAAATGATCTACTGACGCTATCAGATGTCATGGCGACTGGTTACCACGCGGCTGCAACGGCTGAAGTTAAACAAGGTGATACGGTCGTTGTCATGGGTGATGGGGCAGTCGGACTTTGCGGTGTCATTTCTGCCAAGTTACGTGGTGCGAGTCGCATTATTGCCATGAGTCGCCACGCGGATCGACAAGCCCTCGCTAAAGAATTTGGTGCGACTGATATTATTGCTGAACGGGGCGATGAAGCGGTTAAAAAAGTCTTCGAATTGACTGATGGCAAGGGGGCTGACGCAGTGTTGGAATGTGTCGGTACTGAACAATCGGTCGATACTGCAGTGAAGGTTGGCCGTCCGGGTGCCGTTGTTGGTCGAGTCGGCGTCCCACAGAAGGCAGAAATGAACCCCAATAACTTATTCTGGCGCAATATTGGTCTACGTGGCGGGATTGCCTCAGTCACCACCTATGATCGTGAAGTCCTATTAGATGATGTTTTAAATGGTCAGATTCATCCCGGAAAGGTCTTTACGAAACGCTTTGACCTCGACCATGTTCAAGCAGCCTATGAAGCCATGGACAAACGTGAAGCCATCAAATCGTTATTAATTATCGCAGATTAACGCAGTTTGACGGTCTCACACAAGGCCAACTGAGTAACCAGATTGGAGGAAATCTATTTGAAAAACGTGTTAATCTTAGGTGCCAACGGACAAATCGCCCGCATCGTTGAAAAACGTGTTTTAGCGGAGCAATCCGATGTCCATTTGACATTGTTTCTACGTCAAAAATCACTACTTGCAAACCTAGCTGACAATTCGCGGGTAACCCTAATCGATGGTAATATGACCGATTATCAGGCCGTCAAAGCCGCTATGCACGGGCAAGATATCGTTTACATTGCGGCGGTGGATCACACACCTGATAACGTCATCACGCGTAATGTCATCAAAGCCAGTCGAGAACAAGGGGTTCAACGGATCATTGAATCGAGTCTATTAGGACTTTACAATGAAGTTCCTGGTGAATATGGCCGTTGGAATTATCAAATGGTCAAAAGTGGCCTACCAGCTGCTATTCACGCTGATGAATTACTAGCGCAGTCCGGAATTTCCTATACAACATTGCGCTTTCCATGGTTAAACGACCGTGACGAAATCAAGTATCAGCTGACTCACCGCAATGAACCGTATGTCGGCGTCTCTGGCTCGCGTCAAAGTATGGCCGACGTGATTGTCAAAATCATCGCAGATCCGACATTTTTAGCAAATGACAGCGTCGGGATTGCAGATGCTGCCACGCAGGGTGAGACTCGCCCAGTTTACTAATTTGTTTTAAGCACAAGCAGCCAAAAAGTCGTCTTCAAGATGGTGACCATTTGACTGCTTGTCGCTGTTTTTAAGCTTAAAAATGGCAGGGGCTAAAAAGCAGGGGCACGGCCGCGTTTTTTACAAGCCGAGTCCCTGCTTTAATATCACTTAGGAAGGGTGGTTATCGATATGCAACAACACTCATTAGGTCCGATTTTGGGTCATATTGCCGGTAAACCTGTGCAAGCCAATCAAGTCACACGCAAGGGCGCACGCTGGGATAGTGGGCGCATGACCCCATCTGATGGTCAAGGTACGACTAGTCAGGGTGTCGCTCGCCGAATCACTGAGAAAGCACATTACATCGTCATTTATTGGTCGCGTTCAGGTGCAACCGAATTGCTAGCCAGTAAAATTGCTAATTTGACCAACAGCGATGTCTGCCAAATTACGCTCACAAATCCGTATCCAGCTGATTATCTAGAAACCAGAACCCGTGCTAATCGTGAACGTGATACGGGTTTGACACCAGATTTAAATATGCAATTACCAGACCTGACGCAATATGAGACGGTTTATTTGGGCTTTCAAACCTGGGCCATGACACTGAGCGAACCACTTAAAGCATTCTTGAAAGCTTACGGAAACGAACTATCAGGAAAACGTATCATGCCATTTGAAACAAATGGCGGCTACGGTATTGGCAACTGCCTTGATGTGATATCTCAGTTGCTGCAAATCAGTGGCGCGACCAATTATACGATTGAACGACCACTAACGATTGCCGGTAATCAAGTTGATGTTGCTGACACAGCTGTTCGTGAATGGTGCGATTGATGGCTATAAAACGCGCTGTTTCCGCATTTATCAGCATATTTGAGGCACCGTCAATCTTAGTTACGCTTTCAAACAACCACACGAAGTCTTTAAGTGACCGCAACAGTTGGTGACCAAACATAGATTGCTACGCCTTAAATGAAAACCAGTAGAATTTGTAATATGGCCCGATTTGCTGAACGAATGCCATACAGCGGCATAGTTGTACTTTAAACCCAGCAATGCGTTCAAATATGGGTTGATTAGCGCGAATACCATTGACGGAGCCGTTGAATCAGATAACTTGAGCATTTGAACTAGCTAACTGTATTTACACAAACCAACGCCTGAATCCGAGTCTCATTTAACGGATTCAGGCGTTTTTAGTTGAATTTATTGAAGTTATTTTAAACAGCTCTGTTAAAACTCATTCTGATTTGTCAGTCAATCTAGAAAAAGTTATTTCAAAAAGTTAAAAAACTGCGCAAAAAAGACCAGTTAACGGTCAAACCAATGAGTCAGGCTTGATCCAGGCTAATTTAGCTAGGGGGCTTTTTTGATATATTCTAGTTTACATAATATATATTATACAAAGTAGAATCAAAAGTAAAAATACTCCCCCACGACCTAAAATGGTCCCCTGAACAACAATTTACAAACTTGATCACGACTTTTTCGTTTGCAACTTTCACCGCTGACATTTTAAAATGATAAATTGAATCTGAATTTTAAATTCGGCATATTAAATTCAATCGTCAACCGAAATATTTTATTTACTCAGATTCAATGATGAGCTTTTAAGTGTCATTTGAATTTGAATTAAATTTGATCGCTTGAATTGAATCATTCGTCAGTTATCAAGTTGGCTCAAATCTGACTCATGCTGAATTTGATTTTAGTATGTCGCAAATTCTGCTAATCATGTTACCAAGCAATTTTCTATCCTAATTACGATTTGTTCATCTGACTACTTAATTCACCTCAAATCCTTGATTCATATTCGTTGATTTTAAGCACAATTAACGACCAAAACTTGTCCGTCCATCATCTGAACTAGCTCTCAGAATGCGTCTCTCAGCACGCGATATATTGCTTGTTTTTTCGGTTATTTTATGTTTTAGTTAAAGTAAGATTTTATCACTTGAAAGGACGGCCTGCTGCCAATGACTGCTAAATTTCCGTATGCCCGTAGCTTTATTGCTTCCTTACAAACTGCTGGCAAACAAGCTAGTACGATTGAACAATATGAATTGACGCTCGCAGACTTTTTTAATTATGAACAACATTTCAACGAGACTTTCGCTAAAGATCAGTTACTCGCTGACTTAACTGAAAATAATATTCGCGCCTATTTGGAAATGCTACGTGAGCAACGCCAATTCAAACCGTCAACCTTGAACAAAGCACTTTCAAACTTAAATGGTTACTTCAGCTACTTATTTGCCCATCGAATTATTACAACGCTGCCGACGTTTGCAATCAAAGGACAACCCTTACTAAACCAACCGACAACCACCACGTGGCCAGAGTTACTCCCACAATGGTTGGCAAACGAAGACCTGCACCCGTATACGCGCTTATTTTTATTGCTAACTTACAAGGGTTATACCGCCACCGAAATGCTGACGCCTGGGTTCTATCAGGATTTTAAACAGCTACAGTTTACCGTTGACGAACACCGCTTTATCATGACGTTACAAACCTATTTACAATCTTTACAAGCACAAAGTGGCAGCCCAGATTTGTTCTTAAAGAAGCGTCAACGTGGCAATGATCCACACATCACTTTGGCGGCGTTGCACAAGTATTTAGCCGGCGACGACCAGCGCTTAGGCGTGCCACTGAAGCCCGTGACGCTCCGTCAAGACTTTATCCTGTGGTATTTAAACCAGCATCGGACGACTGAACCCACCCAAATTATGACACGCTTACGCTTAGACGCAACCAGCCTCGAATATTACCAAAATTTGCTCAGACAACGTGATTTGCGGACCTTACAAGCTAAGCGAACCACCTGAGCCACGTTAAGCCACCTACAATTACCGTTGCGGGTGGCTTTTGATTGTGTGGTTATATCAGTCTTCAACTGCTTTACAGGTAGGTTTTTAACTAGACTGGGCACCAGGTAATCAGCAACTAACAGGTGAGTTTGATCATTAACTTTACTAGTTAAAGTAACATTACGTTATTACGACACCTTTACAATACTTTACAAACGTAGGACAAGCATTACACTGCATTTGCTAGTTAGTTAAGAAGCCTTAAAACGCCTGTACAGCGGCAATCTTTGCGGTACACTGGTTATATTGATTAACCAAAGTACTTGAAAGGATGATTTGATGACATTTTACCGTTGGCTGGAACCGTTCATTGAACAAAACGGACCGTTCGCTCCAGCTGCTTCTTACGCCCATTCTGATTTTGATTTTCCAATGACGAGTAATGTTCACGAATTATCTGATTATATTACTTATTTGAATATTCGCGACTCTGTCAAACAATCCTTTTATTCAGCGCTCAATGCTTATCAAGCTAAATAATGGGACTTAATCAATCATTATAACTGATAATAAAACCCGGCTTATGACGTCCCCAAAATTCGTCATAAGCCGGGTTATTTTTTTGTGTCCTTGTACTAACTAGTCTTGCCAGTGTTCCTTAATAAAGGCTTCACGGCCGCCCATTTCTTCAATCTGATAACGAAATGGATTGCGACGATAGAAGTCTTGATGTTCTTCCTCTGCTGGATAAAATGGCTTGGCGTCTTCAATCGTCGTTACGATTGGATCAGCGAATTTACCGCTGGCTGCCAATGCGTCACGTGAAGCCGTGGCGACCTTCCGTTGTTCCTCACTGTTCACAAAAATGACAGGCCGATAGCTATCACCGCGGTCTTGGAATTGACCAGAGGCGTCAGTCGGATCTGTTTGGCGCCAATAAATTTCAACCAATTGCGCATAGCTAATAATTTCAGGATCAAAGGTGATTTCGACCGCCTCAGTATGACCAGTCGTATGGCTGGCAACTTGTTCATAGGTCGGATTAGCAACGTGACCACCCGTATATCCAGAAATCACGGACTTGATTCCAGGCTGTTGATCAAATGGTTTGACCATGCACCAGAAACAACCGCCAGCAAAAATTGCAGTATCTGTCATATTAATCCTCCATTTGGTTTGAATGTCTTATTTAAATAACTGCCGGTATTGACCGTAACCCGCGGCTTCTAATTCATCAACTGGAATGAATTTTAGTGCGGCTGAATTAATGCAGTAGCGCAATCCACCCTGGTCACGCGGACCATCTGGGAAGACGTGCCCTAAATGCGATTTCGCCTGCGCGCTAGTCACTTCGGTCCGATGCATGCCGAACGAGTCATCGTAATGTTCGTTGAGATTAGCCGGTTCAATCGGTTTCGTGAAGGATGGCCAACCACAGCCAGCATCGTATTTATCACGCGAACTGAATAATACCTGACCGCTTACAACATCAACATAGATGCCGTCTTGATAAAAATCATCATATTCACCACTAAAAGGTCGTTCAGTTGCTGCCTCTTGAGTGACTGCATATTGTTCAGGTGTTAGGCGTTGCCGTAACTCATCTTGCTGCTTAGTCATTAAAATCAGTCCTTTCAGCTATTAAGTTGTGTACAACTTAATTACCTTATTATCATACCCCATTTACCCCAAAA
>NZ_JAGYGS010000080.1:0-10759 GCF_018991185.1 Lactiplantibacillus sp. 7.2.4 | reverse complement strand
ATTAAAAGAAAACCATAAAATGCAACTATCGAATTTCAATCTAGACTGTAGAGGCGTATTATCAGGAAAGTGATAATAAGTTGATAACTGGTCTATACATATGTACTATGAAAGTACGAGTTAACATATGAATTTTCAGAAAGACAGTGGCTCTGATATTTTACTGTTTAAGTTGGCGTCAATTGGACTATAGCAACTTAAAAAATGAGCCATTCAGAGGAATACTTGATATGAATCGGGTAACAATACGACAAATTAATGAATTAAATGTTCTGCGAGAAATATTTAATCAATCACCAACTTCAAGGGCGTCTATCTCTAAAACGCTAAATTTAACCAAGTCAACCGTATATAGTATTTTTACAAAATTGGAAAATGATAATTTAATTTATGATATTGGTCAAGGTAGCAGTACGCGGAGCGGTGGTAGGAAGCCTGCACTGACAAACTTTAATGCACGGGCTGGCTATACCGTAAACATTAAAATTAATGCTGATACAATTAGTTGTATGACAAATTGGCTAGATGGGAGCGAAATTACATACCAAGAAACCCCCGTTACTGGGGATGCTGCCTCGGAATATTTGCTAGCAGTGTATCAGGCGATAAAATCAATCCTGATAGATAGTGATGAATTGCTAGGAATTTCAGTAGCAGTATTTGGTGTTGTCCAGAATAACCATATCGTTCGATCTAACGTGGTAAATGGTCTAGAAAAGTTTGATTTAGCCCAAGTTCTCCAAAGTCGGTTTAACGTTCCGGTTGTGTTAGGTAATGAAGCGAATCTGTCGGCACTTTATTTACGAGATTTTACGACAACTTCTGTTGTGGATGGGGTGTCTTTAAGTTTAATCAATGATGTAAGTACCGGTACCATCATTGATGGAAAGCTTTACGAAGGTGCCAGTAGCGAGGCCGGAGAGATTGGTCGAGCGTGCTATTACGGCCTAGGCGCGGATCGACCACTTGCTGTTCGGGAGGTGGGGACTGATTTGGCAGTAATTCACCAGCTAGAGTCATTGAAGAAACAATCAGTGACGTTTGCAGATATACGTCGCTGGTACGACAATGGTGACGAAGATACAGAGGCTGTCTTACATCATTTTAGTATGGGCGTCGCTATCGTTTTACAAAATATGCTTCTCGCGCTTAATCCAGAAAAGGTTGTCATTGCATCACAGCTTTTGCGTTCAATACCGGAAATACTTGAAGAGACAAAGCAATTTTTAACGCCGGTTATCGGAGAAAAGGCCCCAATAGAATTATTCAACGATGTCAATCGCTCAGTATTATTAGGGGGCTGTGCACTTATTTCTCGGCAAGTATTAGGATTGTCAGAAGGGAAATTAATATTTAAAAATCGCTCGTTACCCATATCAGAACAGTAATGTTCATAACCCCGTCTCTAAGCGAATATGATGTGTTTGAAAAGTGTGTTTCCAATCAATGGATACATGCTTTTTTTGTTTTCTAGCATTGAGAGCAAGCGTAAATCAATAATTTAGATCACAAATAATGATCTGAAATTGTTGAATAATCTCGACCGTTTGGTGGCTTAGCCATAATTTTACTGATATTGGTGATTTAGGACTGCTTAAATTAAGTCAGCGAGGCCCCTTGACAGCAACAAATAAAACGGTTACATTTTAGTTAGTTCTTTTGTTAAAAAAAATAACTGAAAATGGAGGGATAAATTATGAAGAACATTGCTCTAGGGTTTCAGAACAAGTTTTTGCCTGCTTTAGCAAAACTTGGGAATCTCAAATATATGGTTGTTCTTCGTGACGGGATGATTATTACGATTCCGTTCACGATTTTCGGAAGTATTTTTATGATTGTTGCAAATTTACCGTTTACTTGGTGGACTAATTTTATTAAACCAATTTCCGGTTATCTGAATGCAGCCGTAACAGTTACTTTTGGTATTTTAGCTCTAATTGTTGCGATGGGAATTAGTTACCAATCCGCAAAGGCTAACAAACTGGATACGATGACGGGGACGGTCATTCCAACAGTTGCTTTTCTTCTTGCCATGCTAAACGACAAATTGACGATTAATCCAGCAGACCTCGGCTCTGGTGGGATTTTTACGGCGATTGTTGTATGTATTCTAGCAAGTGAAGTTATCCGGTTTTGTGTCGCTCGAAATTGGACGATTGAGTTACCAGATTCTGTTCCACCCGCAGTAGCAAAGTCATTTTCATCGTTGATTCCTGGTTCAATTGCATTATTCATTGTTTGGCTTATCCGGGTTGTTTTGCATATTAATATTAATTCGGTTATTACCGCTATCTTCTCCCCACTAGTTGTTGGGTTGGATAGCATTTGGGGTATTGAATTAGCCATCTTCCTTGTTCTCGCACTTTGGGTTGTTGGTGTTCATGGAACCAATGTTATCGGAAGTATCTATACGCCAGTATTCTTGACTTTCTTAACTGCAAACATCAATGCGGTATCTAAAGGTCAAGCGCCAGTTCATATTGCAGCAGATGGTTTTCTGAACTTTGGACTGACTATTGGTGGGACTGGAGCTATTCTTGGATTGGTATTATGTATGTTTACTGCCAAGAGTAAGCGATACAAAGCAATGCGTAATTTAGGGCTTATGCCATCAATCTTCAATATTAGTGAACCGATTATGTTTGGATTGCCTGTTGTATTAAATCCTACGTTGATGGTACCGTTCATTGTGACACCAATGGTATTAGAATTCATCACGTATTACTTAATGAAGTTTGGTGTAATTGGAATGATCGTCGCTCAAGTGCCTTGGACAACACCTACGATTATTAGTGGCTTTTTGATGACAGGTGGGGATTGGCGCGCATCAGTATGGCAATTAATTGAATTAATCGTTGCTGTCGCTGCCTATTATCCATTCTTCCGTATGCTAGATCGACAAGAACTAAAGACGGAGCAAAAAGAGAAAACCGACGAGCAATCAAGTGAAAGCTCATCGCAGTCTGTTTCTACGGTCAAAGGAGCTTAATCGAGTATGTACTATAAAAGCCTAAAAAGATTCCCCAAAAAGTTCCTTTGGGGTGCCGCCTCGGCTGCTTACCAGATTGAGGGCGCATGGAATACTGATGGTAAGGGCCCCTCAATCTGGGATACATTTTCCAAGATACCAGGTAAGACCTACCACGGAACCAATGGGGATGTAGCGATTGATCATTATCACCACTATCGAGAAGACGTGCAGTTAATGTCAGAAATGGGATTAAAAGCATATCGATTTTCGATTGCTTGGTCACGAATCATTCCAGATGGTAAGGTGAATGCCAAAGGATTGAAGTTTTATGATGATTTAATAAATGACTTGTTAGATCATAATATTCAGCCCGTAATAACTTTATATCATTGGGATATTCCACAAGCCTTACAAGATAAGTTTGGTGGTTGGGAGTCCCGCAAAGTCATTGCTGCATTTAAAAAATATTGCCAGACAGTTTTTGCGCAATATGGCGACCGGGTTAAATATTGGGTCACGTTTAACGAGCAAAATGTTTTTACAGCGATGGGATATCGATGGGCCTCGCATCCGCCTAATGTCACAGACGTGAAGCGAATGTATGCAGCCAATCATATTATTAATCTTGCCAATGCCGTTGCAATCAATCTATTCCATGAAATGGTACCCGAGGGAAAGATTGGACCGAGCTTTGGGTATGGACCGACATATCCAATTACAGCTGACCCTAATGACGTTCTGGCAGCTGACAATGCGGATGATTTTAATAATAATTGGTGGCTAGATGTGTATTGCCGTGGGACTTATCCAGTTTTAGTTATGAACCACTTGAAGAATTTGGGGATCGCACCAGAAGTTACAGAAGATGATAGTCGGCTTTTGAAGTCAGCAAAGCCGGACTTCTTAGGCATTAACTATTACCATGGTGGGACATTCCAACAAAACAAGATTGAACATCCCTCTAAGGAAGAACACGATGAAAAGGGCTTTTCGAGTAAAGATCCGTATTTAATGCAGCCTAAAGATGCACAGGCACAGCAGCCTGAGACGCCGATGTTCAAGAATGTCCAAAATCCCTATTTGCCTAAAACGGAGTGGGGATGGGAGATCGACCCTGTTGGATTTAGAGTCGCTTTGAGACGGGTATACGAAAAGTATCAGCTGCCAATTATGGTGACAGAAAATGGTCTCGGAGCAAAAGACCAACTTGAAGACGGTAAGGTTGTGAATGATCAGTATCGAATCGATTATTTGCAGGCGCACATAACAGAAGTGCAACGTGCGCTGACTGATGGTGTTGAACTTCTAGGGTATTGTGCCTGGTCATTTACAGATTTATTAAGCTGGTTAAATGGCTACAAAAAGCGTTATGGATTTGTTTATATTAATCGTAACGATGACAGTGAATTAGATTTAGCTAGAATTCCAAAGAAGAGTTTTTATTGGTACCAAGATTTCATCAGGAGAAACTCTTAAGTTGTTAGCCTAGGTTCTGTAGAATACATACAGGGCTTAGGCTTTTTATTTGAGCTTAGAAGATTACCTATGGTTCAGAATGAAATGGATTATTTAATTCCAATCGTTCTGGTTGACGAATAGCAGACTGAAAGTGAAACTTGATCGATGCTTCAGGGGCGGAGTTAACGCTGCTATTACAACAAGGTATAAGTAAATTGGTATCAATAATTGTATCGTGCTTTGAGAATATCAATCCATGTGATAGGCTATCAGTATATGAATTATGCGATTATTATTAATATAAGTTCTACATATCATAGTCATTGGGGGGCTGCTTGTGATTACTTTTGACCAGCGTGTATTGAATGCTGAATATAAACTTAATGAGACTGAAGAAGCCATTATTAGTTACATTAAGGACAATCAAGAAGCGGTCAGCCATATGTCGATCAGCAAATTAGCAGCCAAAACATATGTTGCGCCAAATGCAATCATCCGATTATGTAAGAAATTAAACTATGATGGCTTTGTCGCTTTGAAATTAGCATTACGAGATGCACATGTTAATGACCAGCGGGGATCTGATCAACTGTTACAACAAGTAGTCATTAACCGTAATTTTGATTTAATTGATGAGTATCGTGAAGACACTGCTATTGAAGCACTAACGAGAGCCAAGAAGAATCTTTTCTTTGCTGTCGGAGAAACGGCCTATGTTGCGCAAAATTTTGCTGATATTTTTAATGCGGTAGACCAGAAAACTCAGTTCGTCACTTATGAGAATCAAATTATTTATGAAATTGAGAACGATCCCAATTTAGTTATTTTTTGTATTAGTCAGAGTGGGGAAACTGCACAGACTTTACGGGTTGCAGAAGCAGCGCGCGCCAACCAGCAAACGGTTATTTCATTGACAGGCTTACAAATTAATTCATTGGCTAAGCTAGCAGATGTCGCGTTATATAGCTACTCGCAGCCGATTACGTGGCGTGGGTATAATCTGACGGATAAAACACCACTATTTATTATTATGAAGGCGCTTTTTGACCGATATTTCAATAACTATGTGTAAAAATACACAGCACACCATCTTATTTTTGAGATGGTGTTTATTTATTTCAACAATTGAATGCGGTTACATTCACGGTGGTACGATGTCTCTGAAATAAAAGGAGGAAACAAAAATGGACTTGACCGAAGCGACATCACTAGATCTGATCACCGTTGGTAAGGACATTACCACCAAACAAGAAGCCTTTAATTTTTTGACTGAAAAACTTTATCAGGCAGGTAAGATTGCATCAAAGGAAGCATTCTTGAATGCAATCTACGAGCGTGAATCAGAATCGGTAACGGGACTTGAAAATGGCATTGCGATTCCACATGGTAAATCAGATACCGTCAAGAAAGCGGCATTCACCGTTCTCAAAACAAATACACCAATTACCGACTATGAGAGTCTTCAGCCTGATAATCAGGTTCGGTTAATTTTTCTGTTAGCAATTCCGACGGCTGAGGCGGGGACAACACACTTAGACATCTTATCGGAATTGGCAACTCGCTTGGCAGATGCGGACTATCGCAATCAACTAATGGGGGCTAATACAGCAGCTGACCTCCTTCAATTATTAGGACCGTTAGTAGGGACGAAAAGTACTGATAACGTAAATGAAGTGCTGTCAGCAAACCAGTCGTTAGTCGCAATTACGGCGTGTGCTGCGGGGATTGCGCACACGTATATGGCGGCAGAATCATTGAATAAAGCTGCAGCTGCACGACAAATTGAAATACATGTTGAAAAACAAGGCGCTAAAGGTGTAGAAGACCGGATTACAGCAGCACAAATTAAACGAGCCAGTGGTGTGATCTTAGCCCACGATGTTCGACTTAAAGATCTTGAACGTTTTAAGGGTCTACCGGTTGTTGATGTTCCGGTTGCAGAACCGATTAGAGATGCGGATGCCGTATTAGATAAAATGATCAGTAAATCCCAAGCTTATCGGCCTGAGGACCAGTCAGCGGTTGATGATGATTCAGTCGATGATCAAACCAATGTCTGGACTGAGATTAAAGATTCAGTGCTGACAGGTATTTCATATATTATTCCAATTATTATTGCTGGTGGGATGATTTCGGCGATTGCAGTAATGATTGCTCAAGGATTTGGGCTGCAAAGTATGATCAATGACCCTAAGAGTTGGCTAGCAATCTTGAAGACGCTGGGTGGGAATATGCTGGGAACTTTGATGGTTCCAGTGCTATCTGCTTACATGGCGTACTCTATTGCCGACAAGCCAGCTCTGGGGCCTGGGTTTGCAGGCGGACTAGCAGCAAACACGATTGCTAGTGGTTTCTTAGGCGGGATGTTGGCTGGGCTATTAGCTGGGTATTTGATGAAGTGGATGAAAAAGCATATTCACAGTGAAGGCGCGTTTTCAGGCGTCATTACTTTCTGGGTCTACCCCGTTATCGGGACACTAATTGTTGCGGTATTGATGCTTTTCGTTGTCGGACAACCAGTTGCTTGGTTGAATCAAGCCTTAATTAATTGGTTGAACGGTCTTGCTGGTGCCAATGCATTACTGTTAGGTGCTGTCATTGGCGGCATGGTGTCATTTGACTTAGGCGGCCCTGTTAATAAAGCGGCCTATGCGTTTTGTCTGGGTGCAATGGCGAACGGTAATTTTGTTCCATATTGTGTATTTGCATCGGTCAAGATGGTCAGTGCCTTTTCCATTTCTGCTGCCTGTTTATTACGAAAAGACCTATTTACCGATGAAGAACGGCAAGTGGGAAATCAGACTTGGATTTTGGGTTTAGCAGGAATTACAGAAGGGGCAATTCCATTTGCCATGGCTGATCCAATCCGTGCCATTGGGTCATTCATCGTTGGTTCTGTGGTTACGGGAGGAATTGTTGCATATTATGCAGTTGGACTTAATGTTCCGGGTGCTGGTATCTTCTCAATGTTCTTATTAAAAGGTGGCGTTGGCGGCCTAATGAATCCATTGATTTGGCTGGGTGCCGCATTATTGGGCGCACTGATTTCAACGATTCTATTGATTTTATTACGTAAGCAGAAGCTAAATAAAAAGATGGCATAATCAAAAAGGGAGTTTTTATATTGAAACCGAATCAGATTCATATTGTTTCTCATATGCATTGGGATCGCGAGTGGTATTTTTCTACTGAAGAGTCACAAATATTATTAGTTAATAATATGGATGAAATTATGGATATGTTGGAGCAGCACCCTGATTACCCTGCCTATGTTTTGGACGGTCAGACTGCTATTTTAGAAGATTATTTTGCGGCTAAGCCTGAAAACGTTGATCGAGTTAAGCGATTAGTCCAGACAGGTCGACTGAAGATTGGTCCTTGGTATACGCAGACGGATGAAGCGATTATTGGCGCGGAGTCTATGACGAGAAATTTATTGTACGGTTTAAAGGATAGTCGTCGTTTAGGCAAGCCAATGATGATTGGTTATGTGCCAGATTCTTTTGGACAAAGTGCCCAGGCACCGATGATTCTGAATCAATTTGGCATTCAGCGATCACTATTTTGGCGCGGCCTTTCAAATCGTAAAGGAACAGAGCGCTCTGAGTTCAAGTGGCAATCTGACGATGGTTCAGAAGTGATGACTGCCAATTTCCCATTGGGATATGCGTCTGGTAAATATCTAGAAGATGACGCTAAAGCACTTAAGACTCGAATGGATAAATTGCTAAATACGCTAGATCAACATGCAAATGGGCAGGATGAATTGATTCCTAATGGACATGATCAAATGCCAATTCAACAAAATATTCAAGAAGTAATTACTTTGTTGAATCAATTGTATCCAGATCGTCATTTTGCATTAAGCACATATGAGCAATTTTTTGATGCGATTCAAAAACAACCTAATTTACCGACAGTTAGTGGAGAAATGTTAGATGGCAAGCGTGGCCGAATCCATCGCAGTATTTATTCGGTAAGAATGGATCTGAAGGCTTATAATGCACGAATTGAAAGTAAAATCACCAATATCCTAGAACCATTGGCTACCCTAGCTTATCGGTGTGGGATTCCATATCAACATGGACTGATTGAGCTGATTTGGAAAGAACTAATGAAAAACCATGCGCATGATAGTATTGGTGGCTGTGTTTCAGATAAAGTCAACAGAGAGATCCTAGGGCGCTATTTGGTTGCTGAAGAACGGGTCGATATGCTGATTGATTTTTATAAGCGAAAAATTACGATGGCCGTCAAGACGGCAACAACTCAAGATAAGTTGACACTTTTTAATTTGTTGCCAAACCGTAAAAGTCACTATGCACAAGCAACAGTCATTACTAAAGCTGACGGCTTTCAGATTCATGATGCAAAGGATCAACCAATCTCTTTTCATGTTATTGAACGGCAAAAGATTGATGCTGGATTAATTGATCGACAAATTGTTGCTCACGGAGATTATGAACCTTTTAATCAATTTATGATTGAACTCGATTGGGACCAAGAGAAGTACGGCTACGAAACATTCACAATTGTGCCGACGACTCAGGCATTAGCAGTTGAAGCACGGTCAACTAAGACCATTGATACTGATGCTTATCACATTACTTTCAATGATAATGGTACAATGACAATTCTTGATAAGGCGTCACAACAGACGTACGAGAGAGTTTTAAATGTGGAAAATCAGGCGGATGATGGCGATGAATATGATTTCTCCCCATTGCGAGGTGATGTACCAATCTATTCTGCTGACCTGGTTAAGCATGCGGACATTAAGATCAGCGAGCGACCATTAAGTTACCAAGCCACTATTGAGTATACGTTAAGGCTACCACGGGATTTAAATAGTCGGCTAGCGCCGGATTCTGATAGGGCGGAAATGGCCGTGGCGTTTATTGTTACAGTCGATAAGACTAGTCGAACGCTGAAAATTGTCGCCAACATTAATAATCACGTCAAAGATCAGCGAACAAGAGTATTAGTGCCAACGAATATTTTGGCAACAGAGTCAATTGCAGATAATCAGTACGGCATGATTAAACGTCCGATACATGATCCAATGTTAAAAGTTTGGCAACAAGACCAATGGGATGAACGACCTGATGAAATCTTTCCATTTTTGACTAATGTTAGCTTGAGTGATCAGCAAACTGTCTCTATTTTTACGAATAGTTCACGAGAGTACGAAATTGTAGATGACTCAATTATTGCACTAACAATGTTTCGGAGTGTCGATTGGTTAGGTAAGTCCAACTTAGTTCGGCGCCCGGGACGACCTTCTGGTATTCATGCAGCCACGCCAGATGGAGAGATGCAGGGACGGCTTACCTTAGAGTTTGGCATCCGGATTGTGCCTCGATCATTAGCTGACGCGGATGTGGCAAATATGGCAAAAGAGTACTTGTCTCCAATAGTGACCTATAACCAGATCCCATTTGAGGCAATGCATCTTAATTCAACGAAGACGTCACTACCACAACAACGTGAGCTATCCGTTCCATTGCCGTCATCGGCAACTGTGTCGACCATTAAAGTCAGTGAGGATGATACTCGGGTCTTGTTGAGATGTTTTAACGCAACTGAACAAGAGATCCCGTTATCCCAGTCAGTTGACCAAGTAAATCTTGCAGAACAAGATGTTAATAATCAGAAGGTGTTAAAACCTAATCAAGTTGTGACATTAGTACTTGAGGTGTAGTCAATGAAAGCACTAGTTGCAATTGATTCGTTCAAAGGGTCATTTAGTAGTGCTGAAGCTGCGGCAATTGTCGCGCAGGTGTTTAGACAGTATGGTATTGACAGTACTGGTGTGACGCTGGCAGATGGTGGTGAGGGAACCAGTGAAGCCTTTCTGGCAAATCAAAGAGGTGGAAGATGGGAGTATGCCATGGTGCACGATCCCTGTGGTAGGTTGATCAAGGCAAAGTATGCGTTTGTTCCTGATGAACGCGTCGCTATGATTGATGCTGCAATGGCTTCAGGGATTCAATCAGTTAAAACGGATGTCGGTTTTGTGAATCCTGTAATGACTAGTTCAGCAGGAACTGGTGAATTAATTATGGCTGCAAGTCGTCAGGGCGCGACTAAAATTATCGTAGGTCTTGGTGGTACGGGAACAACGGATGCCGGAATTGGTTTAATGGGGGCTTTGGGTGCAAAACTATATGACAGTTATAACCAATTATTGCCGGCCAACATTAGCAGTATTAATTTGATAGATCATATTGATTTATCTGAGATTGCCACTAAGCGATTGCAACTAGTCGCTTGTACTGATGTTGATGGCCCGTTGACGGGGACTGCTGGGGCTGTCCAAATGTTTGGCCC